>NZ_JBFUHJ010000017.1:0-47510 GCF_056402455.1 Paenibacillus sp. P4_A7
CAATCGTATCGGTTCTAGATCTGCTACAATAATTTCACGTGCTCCGAAAGCCTTTCCTGCAACAATCGCCATCAATCCGACTGGCCCTACGCCCATGATGGCCAAAGTAGATCCAGGCTGCATTCCCGCTCTCTTGGCGGCATGGATTCCGACTGAGAAAGGCTCATTCAACGCAGCTTCTTCAAAGGTTAGATGATCCGGGATAGGGAACAAAAAATCTTTTCTCATCTTAATGTACTGAACAAAAGCACCATCATAAGGGGGTGTCGCCAAAAAATGCACATCAGGACAAAGATTATACCTGCCCTTCTTACAGGCATCGCATCTCCCACATGTGACCCCAGGTTCAACAGCCACTCTGTCCCCCACTTTGAACTCAGTTACCGCTTTACCAAGTGCAGCAACGATACCGGAGCATTCATGTCCTAAGATAATGGGTTTTTCCACGACATAAGGACCAATTCTTCCGTGTTCGAAGTAATGGAGATCTGAACCGCAAATTCCAACAGCCATGACTTTGACCAATACTTCATCACTGCTGATTTCCGGAACTGGTATTTCTTCAATGGAGATCTGGTAAGGCTTTTGCATGACAGCCGCTCTCATTGTTCTAGGCAATGATGGATTCATAGGAGATCCTCCATTCGATTTTATACATACCGTGCTGTAACCATCTTTTTCCGTGTGTAAAATTCTACTCCATCCGACCCATTTGCATGCAAATCACCGTAAAAGGATTTTTTGAATCCGGAAAACGGAAAGAAAGCCATCGGTGCAGGGACCGCGACGTTAACTCCTAGCATGCCCGCATCAATCCCCTCGCGAAATTGACGAATGGCCTTGGCGTCGTTGGTATATATGCAAGCTCCATTTGCAAATTCAGATTGATTAGAGATTTCAATCGCTTCCACAAGTTCATTGACTTTAATGATAGAAAGAACAGGAGCAAATATTTCTTCTTTCCATATCGTCATCTCAGTTGTAACTTCCGAGAAAATCGTCGGTCCCACAAAGTAGCCCTTTTCTCCGGTCAAGTTGTGAACTCTTCCATCTCTCAACAATTGAGCTCCCTCTGCTATACCTTGGTCTATATATCCAAGCGTTCTTTCTTTATGAGATTCCCTAATGACTGGTCCAAGAAATACATCTTTGTCCATTCCATTTCCCATCTTGATTTCATTCGCCTTGTGGACAAGCATATTGCACAATTGATCCGCTATCTGGCCAACCGCGATCACAACAGAGGCGGCCATACAGCGCTCACCTGCAGAACCGAATGCAGCGTTGATAATATTGGAAGCGGTCACTTCCAAATCTGCATCCGGGAGTACAATCGAGTGATTTTTAGCTCCTGCTAGCGCTTGAACTCTTTTTCCGTATTTGGACGCTTCTACGTATACATATTCGGCAACAGGCTGCGAACCGACAAATGAAATGCCTTTGATTTCTGGATGCTCTAGCATACCGTTGACGACATCTTTGGAACCATGCACCACATTGAAAACACCAGGCGGAAGGCCTGCTTCTGTAAACAATTCCGCCAACCGATTGGCCAAATGCGGCGTTCGTTCAGAAGGTTTCAATATAAAGGTGTTTCCACATGCGATCGCCAAAGGAAACATCCAGCAAGGGACCATCATCGGAAAATTGAACGGCGTGATGCCAGCAACAACGCCCAATGGATAACGATACATCCCCGATTCAATACCGGTAGCAATATCAGGCAAGTGCTTCCCCATCATCAACGTAGGTGCCCCTGCTGCAAATTCTACACATTCAATTCCCCTTTGAACTTCTCCATATGCTTCAACAAAGCTTTTACCGTTCTCAATTGTAATCAGCTCGGCAAGCTCATCCCAGTGGTCAACCAGCAGCTGTTGGTATTTGAATAGAATTCTTGCGCGGCGCGGCACCGGCGTAGCTTGCCAACTAACAAAAGCAGCTTGGGCAACAGTAACCGCTGCCGCCAGATCTTCTGAATTGGAATGGGGAACAAAAGACAATGTTTTACCTGATGCCGGATTCATCACCTCTTCATAGTTTTGTGAGGATGAAGATACCAATTGACCCCCAATATAATTTTTTAACTGTAGTTTGCTCACTCTGACGATCATCCTCTCAATCTCATTAAAATGAATAGTCGAAGGCCTTCCTATACAGCTCAACGATTTCTCCGTGAGTTGGAATTGCTGGCGTATTTGCTGGACTACCACTATCCAGAGCATCCGATGCCATTTTATTCACCTTATGCTCCATCTGATGGCGATCGATACCCCATTGTTTCATATTGACGATTTTTAGATCCCGGAAAAGCTTATTAATCCCATAAATTGTGTCCTCGATACTCCTGGCTGCGTCATTCATGATGCTGCCTATTTTCAGCATCTTTTCCTTACAATCATCTTTCACAAATTCCATTACGGCAGGCAATAACATCGCATTAGATAACCCATGAGGCACATGGAACAAGGCTCCAATTGGGCGAGACATGCCATGCACCAAGGTAACCGAAGAATTGGAAAAGGCAATACCCGCCAACATCGAGCCCATCGCCACCTTTTCTCTTGCCTCAACATTCTGTCCATCCAAAAATGCAATTTTCAAATTATGCGAAATGAGGTCAATTGCTTTTAAAGCATACATGTCCGTAATGGGCTGGGATTTTCGCGAGATATATGCCTCTATGGCGTGACATAAAGCATCTATACCTGTTGCGGCAGTGATATTCGGAGGGCAAGATATCGTTAATATAGGATCGATTATCGCAACTGCAGGGATTAGCATCGGATCCGATATCATCATTTTTACATCCGTTTCCGTATCCGTAATAACCGTTACTTTCGTTACTTCAGAGCCAGTCCCCGCGGTTGTTGGCACGGCTACCACTGGAATGGGCTTGTTTGTAAACCGTTGCTTGCCTGGCAAATAACGATTCAATGCCCCTTCATTCGTTGCCAGAATTCCGACCGCCTTGGCTGTATCAATGCAGCTCCCACCGCCGATGGCCACTATAACATCACAATGTTCATCTCGGCATAGCTTTAGCGCTTCTTTCACGTAAATGTCTGTAGGCTCGGTGCCTACGCCAATGTACCTTACGCAAGACAACAAGGATTCACACAAATACTTTTCACATTTCCCTACCAGTTCAAGCTTCTCCATAATTGGATCACTGATAATGAGAACCTTTTTTCCTATATTTGCTACAATGGAACCAATTGACAAAAGGGCTCCCACTCCATATACAATTTTTCCCGGTATGATTAACTCATTGATCAGCAAGGTCATACTCCTTTCTGGATATCAGCTGTTATCTGGACCATACCAAATTCCTTTCTCATGCTTATACTCCCAATTGTCCAGCGGAATCTTCAACTCTTTTTGTTGCCAGCCATCGTTCATTTTAGATTTCAACACTTTCCATTCAGGAATCTCATCAACCGCTGTAATCCCGGACACACTGCACGCCCCAGTTGCAACAGCTGCGAGCATGGCTTCTTTCAGGCTTCCTTGATGCATCAAGCCAGCAAGAAACCCTGCTATTGTAGCATCTCCAGCTCCGGTCGTCCCTGTCACCTTCACGGAATAGCAAGGAGCAATCATCTCCTTATGAACCCAGTCCCATTCTTTGATCCCCAGGTTTTGTTTTAACCCGGACAATTTAGCGCCTTGTTGGGCTGTCTTCATATATAAGCCATGTTCACCTAATTTGATTCCGACAACCGTAGGACCTAAGTCCAACAGCTCATTTGCGAACTCACTGATAAGCGTCCCATTCGCTAACGAAAATACGTCCTGATTTGCTCCTTTTTTGAAATCGAGATATTCACGTTGACGTAGCATAAAGAAAATCTCTTCAAAACTAGGTACAAATATATCCACATAAGGCAGTATACGTTTCAGGAATTTCGGCCAATCTACTTGTCCCGCTTCCGTATCCGGTTCGACTAACGCCATGTCCAAGGAGATTGTTAAATTTTTCAGTTTAGCCCTGCTAAGCAGTAATTCTAACTGCTTTCCGCCATCTCTGTAGAAACACTCCAACAGTGGGGGATAGCCAAAATGAAAAAGTCGGACGCCTTCGAACATTTCATCTTTAATATCACTTTCGTCAAACGTACAATTTGCACCCATATAATGTAGAATGATACGATCTTCATTCTTCGGATGGATGAGGATTGAATAAGAGGTATTGTCTTCTTCCCCAATAATAATCTCTTTGGTCAAAGCTGCCCCTTGATTGCCAATCAACTTCAGCGTCATATCGCCGAATAGATCGCGTCCGACTTTACCGACTAATCGTGTATCGATGCCTAGTCTATGGAGTGAAACCCCTGTATTAAATACGGCACCCCCACATGTTGCAGACAAAACACCTGCTTCAATAAGCTTTCCAGGGAGAAACAGGTCCTTCACGTTTTCATTGGAATGAATTTCTGGTCTTATGTCCAAACAAAGATGTCCAGCAACTAATATGCCCCCTGGATCACGCATCATAGAACCCTCCTAGCTAAGTAAAACAGTTTGTCCGCTTTTTTGTGATTTCAATGCCGCAGTAAATAATTCATGAGCTTTAACGGTTTGTTCCGGGGTAACGCATTTGACTGATGTACTCACCTTACCATTCGCAATTTCATCGCAGAATGACGCCCACATCTGCAAGATCGAATCTGTAAAACCGAATTCAAAAATAGAGCCTGTAATAGTTTTATATGCCGATTCATAGGGCATATCCGTCTGGTTCCATGCTTGTTCCTGGCCTGGTGTATAGGTCATATACTTAATCTGTTTGGGATATTGTGTCGAGAATTCAGCAGAAAATTTCGTGCCTTTGATTCTTATAAACCAAGTGTTAGCATGTCCCGGGTCAATGCGATTCATGGTCAGTAGCATCGTAAAAACTTGATCCCCCGCTCTCGCTTCACATGCCAATGTAGCATTATCCCATGTTTCACATGGCACCATTTTCCCGGATGAATCCGGCCTTTCATCAACGATTTTGGATAATAAAGACCTGACATTTAGAATATTCCAGTTAAAGAGAAGCGGCAGATGCATAACATGCATCCCTAAATCTCCCATACACCCATATTCACCATTGGTCGCTATTCTTCTTTTCCAATTTATAGGCTTTAATGGATCGAGATCGCTACTATGCAGAAATCCGGCTTCTACTTCAATGATTTTCCCAAACCTATTCTCTTGAACCCATTGAACCAACCTGTGAGCACCTGGATAAAAAGGGAATTCAGATGTACATCTCACTATCGTATCCGGGTGTTCAGCAATCGCTTCGAGAATTTTACGATTTGCCTCCGAATCGATGCCAAATGGTTTCTCACCCAACAGATGTTTACCGCTTTGAATAATATCGCAATAGATTTTCGCATGAAGGTTGTGCGGAACTGCGCAGTAAATCGCATCAATGTCCGGGTTTTGTAACAACTCTTCATAGGTCGTGGTTGCTTGCTTAAGCGTGTGTACATTCTTAGTGAACCACTCCACCGCAGTGGCATTGGTGTCACAAACCCCAATGATTTGGGGTTCGAAATCTAAATCCAAAAGATGACACCATCTTGCAGCAGCACTTGCAAATTCACGGCCCATTAATCCAGCACCGATTATACCGAAGTTGATCTGTTTATTAGCCATCGGTTATTCCCCAATCAATATGGACTTCGCTTTTTCTACCGATACTCCGTCATGTACGATGGCCATCAATGCTTGGGTCATTCTTTCCGGATGTTGATGCTGAATAACATTACGTCCATAAACAATGCCCGAAGCACCCTGCTTCATAATTTCATGAGTACTGGATAGGACGATATCATCGGATGTTCGCCCTCCGCCCCTTACTAGTACCGGAATTCCAGACGCCGCTTCAATGACTTTGTGGTATTCTCCTACATTGTCGCAAGGATCGGCTTTGATCAAGTCAGCACCGAATTCAGCCGCCTGTCTTACAAGGGGAACGATTTTGGTGATATCGCCATCCACCATGTAGCCTCCTGCGATATCATTGGACTGCATGACCAACGGTTCAACCATCAATGGCATGCCATATTTCTCACACTCTCTTTTCAGGGCGAATACATTTTGCACGGATTGATGATATAATTCCGGTTGGTTTGGAACCAACAACAAGTTGACGACAACACAGGCGGCATCCAATGATACAGCTTGCTCCACAGCTCTATCGATTAATTGACTGAAAAGATAGGGAGGCAGTTTTTTGTTATAGAAATTTCCGGCATCCGTACGCATAACTAAGGAAGGCTTACTTTTTCCAGCAATATTTTGAAGATGTCTCGCTTGGCCTACAGTCAGTTGAATGGCATCCGGATTGGCCTCTACGATCTGATTAACGGCCTGAGCAATATTCTCAATTCCTTCCAAAAAGGATAATTCATTAAAAAATCCGTGATCAAAGGCTACGTCGAAGCATTTTCCATCAGTTGCAAACAATCTTTTCATTCTCGGTTTATGTGATATTGTCATGTTATATTTCTCCCTTATTTAATCCCATTCTCGATTAATTTTCTCAATCATTTGCGGGATGCGTAATATTTGTTGAATTTCTGGAATCGAAACGTCCGGCAATGTCGTTGACTTCTTGATCGCAAGTGCAGAGGCGACTCCTGCGGCTTCCCCCAAAGCCATCATCGTCCGAGACAATCGGCAAGAGGATGCTGCAATATGGGAGAACGATGCCCCTCTCGTTGCTACAATCAGGTTGATCATTTCTTTAGGCAGCAAACAGRCATAAGGTATTCCATATGGACCGTCCAATTCTTTGCTGAGTGGATTTGTTACACCTGTCTGTCCATGCGTGTCCAGTGAGTGATCGGCAAAAGCGATTACGGATTCTTTGTGTCTTTGATGGTTGATGCCAGCCCGAACATCCTGCTCGGTTAATACAAATCTGCCAACTAGACGATAGGATTCCCTTACCCCAACCATAGGGAAATGCATTTGAAAGCGATAATTCGTAAAATCCTGCGTGCGCTTGAACCAGTGCCAATGGGCGAGTGCCCTCGTTTCACAAATCGCTCTCGCCCGTTCAGGCGGGAGATCGTGATATTCCTTCCCCTGCATGACTGGCAAGAGATTAAAGCATAAATCGCCGTTGGGATATTCCGTAATAAATGCCGAGCGAATTTGCTCAAGCAGCCATTGTTGCGATTGTTCGTCAACAACAGATTCGTCATAACGGGCATTCTCTTGAGCAAGCTGTTTATCGGTTTTCTCCACACGATAAACAAGGGTAACACCATTTATGTAGGGTTGTGGTGAAGTAGGGGCGGAAGGCTCTTCATAAAGATCGAAAGCATCCTCGCCGAATGCCATTTCACAGCCAGCCTTACTTGCTAGAATGGCTCCCCCGGAACAATCGATATACACTTTAGCATTTATTCTGACTGTCTCTTCAGACCTGGCCTTCTTTACCGTAATGTACTGAATTCGATCCTCAGTTACCGTTGCATCGATCAACCTGGTGCGATAATGAATGCTGACATTTCCTGCATCGAGAAGCATGGACTCAATAATAGAAGCCATTTCTTCCGCTTCAAAATGAACCCTTCGCCTTCTGTCACTAGCTAAATTGCTGCGTCTCAGAGAACTCTCATAGGCTTCGTTCGGATCGATTATCGAAAGACCATAAGGCTCTTGTGGACTATAGTTGTGAACGGTTTTACCCACGCCTACGGCACCGTGCCTCATCAGGCGTTCATATAACTCGTAATGGATCCCAAGCCCGCCAATTCCTGGCTCCCAATTATTAACGCCTCCTACCGTAGAGGTGCCCCCCAGACGATCCATCGTATCGATCAGTTCGATTCGGGCTAGTGGGTTCTCCCTTGCTGCTCGGATAGCTGCTCCGAACCCAGCGGACCCTCCGCCAATAATGACAATGTCCGTATTCAATATATTCAATCGATGCACCCCCTCTGATTATCGGACTGTTCGAAGCTAATCTTCTAAATCCCCGCATTTGAAAGCCGAATCTGTTGATCATCCGATAGGTCGATTTGCAAAGTGCCCAGCGCCTCTGAGAATACTTAACGCGGAATAACTTCTTGGTCAATTCCCCATACGATTAGTTCTTCAATAAATGCTCTACTAGGTAAAGAAGCCATTAGATAAGCAGATTCAGCCACATCTTCAGGCTGCAGCCGATCGTCACCATCTTGATCCAGCACATTCATAGACGTGGCAAATTCCGTCTTTGACGATCCAGGAATCAACGACCCCACTCGAACTCCAAACGGACGAAGCTCGCCATATAAGCAACGAGTAAGTCCTAATAAACCCATCTTCGCAGCTGTATAAACGCTCCAAGAAGGCCAAGCGTGCTTAGCACATACCGACAATACATTAATAATGACTCCTGATTGTTGATTCTTCATTAACGGAATAGCAGCATGACATCCATGGATAGCTGTCATTAAATTAAGATTGATAATGTGTTGAATTTCTTCTTCCGAATAATCATCGAATGGAGTGATTCGGACTCCACCACCCGCATTGTTAATCAAGACATCAATTTTACCCCATAGCTCAACTGCCCGATCAACCACAGTATGGGCATCTTTACTGCTTGTCATGTCTGCTTGGATCCACTCCATTGATCCTTCCATCCGCATGGCTTGGACTTCCCTCATTGTGTTCCGAAGCGGTTCCTCCCGTCTTCCGGTTATAAGAACCTTACAACCAGCAGCTACGAATTTATAGGCCATCGCTCTGCCAAACCCGGTGCCTCCACCGGTAATAATCACAACCTGATCCTTCACTTCTCTCATCCCTTCTCTACCGTTGCCAGTAAGCAACCCAATAATAACAAACCAACTAATAGATTAATCTTAAAGGAGAACACTTTGTGGAAACACCCTGCATTTGTTATGTTTTACCGGAGAGATATAATGGATATCTAAATTGTGTATGAACAACGAAACGGTCACCAATCTTCACGTTTTCGTCAATCTCGACAAGACCTAGTCCCCAATCCCCGATTCATAAGGAATCTGAGCATCTCTCAGCATAGCCTTCATGTCCATTCCCTCTTTATTTTCTCGATGAATTCCGGGATCAACAACTTCTTTTGGATAAGCGGGACAGATACATCCTGGTAGGAGCATTCCGTGCCAAGTGCTATTGCCGTTGCCACTCCAGCCGCTTCGCCCAACGCGATCATGGTTCTGGACAAGCGGCAAGATGCCGCTGCGAACGCAAATAGCAAGCGCCCCCATCTGTGGAAGACTAGGGCGCTGTTATCCCGTCATGGATAAGTCCATTGACGAGGACTGCTATCGTAAGGCCATTCAGACATACGGTTTACCGGAAGCCGTCTACTGCGGCGACAAGAAGCCATTGTGGTTCGTAGATCCAGAGGATTTGGCGAATGCTTTCCTGCACTGCGAAACCCGCAAAGTGGACAAGTCTGGCTGCATCAGCTTCATGGCGGGCTTCAAGCTTATGCAGTTATCCGTACAAAGAAATAAACGGACCGGAGCTGAATTAAACGCTCGGTCCGCTTTTCACTGGTTACAATGAATATCCATCAATCCTCGATGGGCACCAAATGCATTCGCACATAGGTCTCCTGATTCATCGTTCTGCCCCACTCCAAGCGTTGATGTTCGCCGTAAAAAAGTGAGAGTCTGTTCATAATATTCTGCAACGCAATTCCGCTAGTCTCTTTATCATTTGATGTCAATTGTCTTCCAATCTTGAACCCATCTGGGAATCCGGAACCATTGTCCAGAACTTCAATAACAAGCTCCAAATCCATCCGATAAACCTTCAACAAGATCATACCCTGACTTTCGGTTTTTGCAATTCCGTGACGAATCGCATTCTCGACTAAAGGTTGAATCAACAATCTGGGAATTTGCCATTCAAGTACTCGTTCATCGATATCATAGAGCACCACAAAGGAATTTTGCTGACGGAACTGCTCGATTTCCACATAATACTTCACCTGCTCAATTTCTTGCTTTACCGTTACCATACTTTTACCGTGAATCGTTGCCCGAAGTAAACCCGATAGAGACTCAATCATTTCGACTACATCCGAATGCTTGCCTCCGTCTGCTTTCCACTTAATCACATCTAACGTATTATAGAGGAAATGGGGACGAATTTGATAGTTTAAAGCTGCAAACTCAAGCTCCTTTTTCTTCTTTTCCGATTCATAAATTTGTGTAATCTGATCATCCAATCTCCTCACCATGGTATAAAAACTGCGGTATAAGAAGGGGATTTCACCGCGGCCTTTCTGGAGATGGTCAATGAGCACCAAATTCCCCGTGTCTACCTGCTTCATCCAGGTAGCTAAATGGGTAACAGGTTTAGTGATCTTAATGAATAAATAAAATGCCAAGAATCCTCCGAGCAATATGTAGCTTATTAACAGACCAATAATTGTATTTCGAATCACGAGCAAGGAGCCCACTAACGTTGCCTCTGGTATAATACTAAGCACTCGCCAGTTGGTCCCCTTCATCGTGGCTTGTGAGATAAAATACCGTTCTCCTTTATCTGTGACCCAGTCAGATCCATCCTCATGGCCAGTTTGTTGTAAAAATTCGAATTCGACTGGTTTTTTTTCCTCTGCGAACGTATCCGCCAAAACAGTTCCTTCCTCATCAATCAGCATCAATCGCTGATTATCCAGGCTATGAGTCAATAGCATATGTTTTCTAAGCTTTGGAACCGAAACGGAGACACCTATAAAACCCAGAGGTTTAAGCGTTTCCTTATCCTTAAGCAAGCGGTATTGGGTAAGGATCTGCATCGGTTCTATCCCATACTGATAAGTGTATTCCTCAAGCCCCCAGACTGGAATCCCCTCCCTTAAGCGAGAATCATGATACCATTCCTGATTCAAGTAGTCGCGACTCGTAATCCAACCTTTGTATAGTGGATAAGCATCTGGGGTTAATGGGTACCAGTTCACCATTGTAATGTTTTCGGTCGTCTTAATTCCACTCAAAGTCTCCAATAACGTGGAAACAAACAACGTTTCCTCACCTGCATTGGAAGGCTCCATTAAAAGAAGGACAGAAATTTCTTCCGAATCAATGACGTTAAGATGAGTGTGATCAATTTCGACGAACAAAGCCTCTAGATGTTGCTTGCTTTGCCCTATAATATTATCCAACATAATGGAATTATTTTTCAAAATGACACTAGTGGAAACCTGATATTGAATCCAACCCAAGACGATTAGGGGAACGATCGTGAATAAAACGAAGACGAAGCTAACTTGTTGAAAAAGCGTCCCCCTATATCTAAGAAACCTCATGTTTGCCCCCCTAATGTCAATAAGGACCCTTATCAGAAGGATCCTTATTATCTTTATTCTATTATACGTAAAGGTGAGATCAGTTCATAGGATTTAATCTATTGATTGCTTCTGTGACCTCATCAATTTTATTTTGCTTTAACTTGTTTAAATATTCGGCAAATACCTTATCGGCATCAGCGTTTGGATCTAGAATAATTTTGGAAGCTACCTCATCTACAGCAGATGTAATTTTACCCATATTTTCTGTGATAACGGAATCATCTCTGTAAACCGCGTAATTGATATGTGCCTTAGTCTTTGCATCTTGAACGACTTTTGAAGCGTATTCGAAATCATCCGGTTGAATTTGGGCAAAATTCTCCTTGGTAAATTCCAATATCCTCGGCGGGGCAGCCCAGAACACGCGATCCAGCATATACAAATCGTACTTGGGGTTATCCTTCAACACCGCATCACGACCGCGCTTGATCTTCTGACCATCAACAATATCGTATGATTTCCCTTCAACTCCATAGAACATCGTGTCAAATCCGTCCGTGTACTGCCAATTGATCATCCGGAAAATAGCATCAGCTTGCTCCGGTGTCGTCCCCTTCGTGATCACAGTTCCAAAATCCATCGCGTTAGGAGTTACTAGAGTTCCCCCTTGAACACCGGAAGGACCCGTTAAGCTTGTAATATAGCCAATCTTCCCATTAGGATCGACTTGTTGAACTGCTTCGGTGCGAAGGTCAATAAATTGCGGCCAATCTGTCGTAGATCCGGCTGTACTGCCATAAAATTTGAACAAGCCTCTATCTTTCCCGACCATCCATTCACTATCCATAAGTCCTTCCTTACGTAATTCTCGCAAATATAGTAAGCCTTCCTTGAATTCGGGCAAAGTATTGGAAAGCACTAAACGATTCGGGTCTTCTTTAGAAGGCTGCCATGCCAGGTAATCGCTTCCAAAGGCGCTGAGGAATGGAGCTACCCATCCAATTGCATTGTTATTAGGTGTTAAAGGGACTAGCCCGTTTACTTTACCCGGATTTTTATCCTTGAAGGCTTGCAACATTGCTTTATACTCATCTGTTGTTTTGGGCTCAGCAATACCTAGCTGTTCCGCCCAATCTTTACGATACGAAATCGTAGTAGGGTAATCTGCACTCATTTTTGGAATGTAGTAAATTTTACCGTCCTTAGGATTGCGATTGTTCTCCCACATCTCTGCGGAGAATGCATTCTTAACCGCTGGATATTTATCCAAATAGCTGTCAAGCGGGAGAAGTAGTCCATCATCGACATACGTCTGATATACAGCTTCAATCGGCCTAACCGTAATAACATTAGGATAGCTTCCCGAGGCCATGATAACATTTCTTTTGTTTGCATACTCGGAACTTGTACTCTGTTGGAAATCAATCTTCGTGTTTGTCGCATTCTCAATTATTGGCAAATAAGCATTGTCCGGATCCCACGAATCCATACTAATAAAGATGGAGAATTTCACTGGAGTCTGCGGAGTATTACTTTCCTTGCTAGTGTTTGTGCTGCTGTTATCGACTGTAGAGCTAGGACTTGCTTCCTTCGAGTTTCCTCCACAGGCCGACAACAATAATGAAATGGCCAGCACGAGCATCATACCTACTTTCACATTTTTCACTTTCAACATCCCCTCAGCTTTTTTTTTTACAATCCTATATGGAAATGAATTCCCTCTATACGAGGATAATCCCATTCACCCTTTGACTGAGCCTAGCATAATTCCCTTTACAAAGTATTTCTGAAGAAATGGATACACAGCTACGATGGGAAGCGTTGCAGCGATAATTGTCGCACTTTGAATCGTAAGTACATTCAATTTGCCTCGCCCCCCATACATTTGTTGATTGGACATTCCAAGCTCACTCATGTCTGCCTGAGCAACGATGTTTCGCATCAGTACTTGCAGAGGCCATTTTTTCGAATCTGTTATATAAAAGATGCCGCGGAAAAATTCATTCCAGTGCCCAACTGCATAGAACAATCCGATTGTAGCAATTGCTGGCACAGATAACGGAATCATAATCTGGAAGAGGATTCGAAGCTCCCCAGCACCATCTATTTTGGCAGATTCCGTCAAGCTCTCAGGAACACTCCAGAAGAAATTCCTCATTAAGATCAAATTGAACGCCCCAACCATACCAGGCAATATCATTGCCCATACAGAATCAAGCAAGCCTAAGGTGCGAACTAGTAGATATCCAGGAATAATGCCGGCACTGAACAGCATTGTAATCACAATCAGCAGTAGAAATATTGATCCTCCAGGTAGATCTTTACGAGATAACACATAAGCTCCTGACGTGGTGAAAAGTAGATTTAACGCAGTTCCGACTATGGTAATGAAAACGGTGATTCCAGTGGAGCGAATCAGCACGTCGTTGCGGAGAATAAATTTATAAGAGTCCAACGTGAACCCTTTTGGCCACAACATCAAATTTGAACTAAGTACATTTGTGGAAGAACTTAACGAAACACTGAGCACATGCAAGATCGGAATYAACGTGAGCAGTGATAGAACAAACAATATCAAGTAAATGCAACCTTCGATAGCGGAAAATGAATTTCTACGATTCATAATGTTCCCAATCTCCTTACCATAGAGTAGGCTCGCCAAGCTTCTTGATGATTTGATTCGCCGTAAATATCAAGGCAAAACCTATAACACCTTTAAACATACCTACAGCAGTAGCCAAGCTATATTCCGCTTGTCCAAGTCCAACTCGGTATACATAAGTATCAATTATATCGCCTACTTCATAAACAGTCGGGTTATACATGATAAATATTTGTTCGAATCCAGCATCCATAATATGGCCTAAATCCAAGATCAACAAAAGTACAATAACCGAGCGCAAACTTGGAAGAGTTACATGCAACATTTGCCTCCAACGACTTGCTCCATCTATACGAGCTGCCTCGTATAGTGTCGGATCGATACTGGACAATGCAGCAAGATAGATGATCGAACCCCATCCGAATGCTTTCAGCACACCGGTTACAACAATGATTGAGCGGAAATAATCAGTGCTTGTCATCAGATTCGAACCATTGACATGAAATAATTCCAGTAATTTCGGAATGACCCCATTCGGTGTAAGAAAGGTCAGCATGATTCCGCCGAACACAACCCAAGATAGAAAATGTGGAAAGTAAGTAATCGTCTGAATGAATTTTTTAAAGCGAATATGTCTTACTTCATTGAGCAAGAGTGCGAAAATGATTGGCATGGGAAACCCGAATATGAGCTTGTATAAGCTGATGAGCAGTGTATTTTTGAAAACTTGATAAAATTCTGGCAATGTAAATAATTGTGTGAAGTATTTCATTCCCGCCCATGGACTTCCCCAAATCCCTTTACCTGGTGAAAAATCCTTGAAGGCGATCGCAAGACCCACATAAGGCAAATAACAGAAAATTATAAAATAGATCAGGGTAGGTGCCAGAATCAAGTAAAGCACTCTATATTTCCAAATTCGTACAAGCAAGGGTGATCGTCTGGTGCCAAAACTTTTTATATCAATACTGGTGTTCACGCGTCCACATCCGCCTCTCGATTTGATATGTTTATCTTAGCRATTGCTGAATTTTACCGAAACCCGACAGATACTAAGTTCTCCCCTGCATATACAACGACTTCCCCATTCTCAGACATCATGCCTTCTGCCCCCTCAACATCGATGGTATAATCGATAATCATGGACAAAGGATGGGTTCAATGAACAGCAATATTGCTCTGGTCGTTGATGACGAACCGGAAAGCCGCGAAGGGCTGATCCGAATTATTCCTTGGCAAGAAATTGGGTTTGACGTTGTTCTTGAAGCAAGCAATGGCATGCAGGCATTGGAATTGATAGCAGAATACAAACCGGCTCTTATTGTGACCGATCTTATTATGCCTATCTCAAACGGGATCGAACTTATGAGAGAGCTGACTAGAATGAGATTGTCAGCCAAAGTAATCGTGATCTCAGGTTATAACGAATTTCAATATGTCCGTGAGTCACTGCGTCTGGGTGCAGTAGACTATATCCTGAAGCCATTCCGTACACACGAAGTTCTTCCAGTTGTCAATCAATGTGTGGAAGAAATTCGCCTATCTCAGCTCGCCGATCTAAAGAAGCAGAAGGAGCAGGAAAAGTATATTCAAGCTCTTTCCCTACTTCAGGATAAGTTCGTCAAGGAGATCGTCACCGGCTATATGAATAATAGTGATAAAATCCGAAATACCCTTGATCAAGTATCATTAAGCTGGATGCTTCATCATCAAATTACCGTTTTATCGATGGAGATTGACAACTTCATGAGCGAATTTACACCAAGCAATAAGGAATTGATGATATTTGCAATCAGCAATGTTGCCAGAGATTCTATATCGAATCAATTGCCTTTCCATCTGTATTATAATCACTCGGGGCGTTGGATTCTCATTCTTGGAAGCGGCTACAAAGAGAAAGTGAAGTTAGTTGCAATGGAATTAATTGAGAATATTGGTCGTTTTGTAAAGCTTGCTGTTACCATTGGCGCGGGTCCAGTCTGTACTGCTGATACCCTTCCTGTATCCTATGTATCCTCCTTGGAAGCTTTGGAGTATAAAACGATTCTCGGTGGTAATCAGATTCTATTCAGTGATGAAGTGAATCTTCACCCTCTAGGCAACTCTCTACAGAGTTCGCCGAACGAGCAGGAAATGTTGTCAATTCTTAAGACAGGCGCAGTTCTGAACAAGGACGAATTCAGACCAAAGCTAATAGAGCTCCTGCACTCATGGGGAGAACACAAGAAGGATACTATTCAACAGCGGTTATTTGAATGGCTGCTCAAAATGGAGAGACAGCTGAAGATCCATAATTCTAATCTAAATGTTATAGGAAATGAGTCTCTTCTGCACTGGAAGCTCTTCTCCCAGTTCGATACTCGTGACAGTATCATCGATTACAGCTTGCATATCTTAGAGCAAATGACCGTGCAGAATTACAATGTACAAAGCAATCAACTGGGACAGATTACGTCAAGAGCGCTTTATCTAATCGAAGAAAACTGTACTACCAACGGATTGACATTAGCATCCTTGGCTGAAATGGTATTCGTGAGTCCCGTCTGGCTAAGTCATCTTTTGAAAGAAAAAACAGGTAAAACATTTCTGGAAATTTTGACAGAGCATCGGATGGAGCGTGCCAAACAATTGCTGATGGATCTGTCGTTAAAGTCGTATGAGGTAGCTGAAAAAGTTGGTTACAAAGATACGGATTATTTCACGAAACAATTCAAAAAATATACAGCTATGACGCCAGGCGAATTCCGCAATCGATCTTAACAAGTACAATCGGCTGGCGTAATCCTAAGAACGACGAATTAAAATGAGAATCCGTTCGCTAGAGTAAAGGGCTGAGTTTTTTCAGCCCCTCCTCATCAAACCGTACGTGAGGTTTTCCCTCATACGGCTTTCCGATGTTCTTCTTTCATGCGCATGAGACTCCCTTCCTGAGATAACCCATTTCACCTTTCGGGTTTATAGGGCATCTCTTTACAGTTTTTTATCCTGTGCAAGGGCGGGTCTCCCCAGTTCACTGCATTATCTTTCATACCATGCCGATCCCTCTACACCGGAGGACTCTTCACTGTTGTTCCAAGTTCTTCACAGTTTCCTTGGCCTTCATCATTATGTTGGGATTCGGCTTCCTCTTCTCCCTCTTGCGAGGCCTTTTTGACGATGCGGCAGGATTCACTTGATGTTACGGCCTGATATGTCGTTCGCCCTGTCTCTGACASGTACTTTCGTCGATGCACTTTTACGCACAGATTTCTCCATACGCAAGCATCCTAGCTACAAGAGTGTCTTAGTCCCTCTCTTGGTTGGACTTTCACCAACTAGATAATGCGTGCCTCTGGGTACGCAAAAAAGGAAAAGAAGCCTTAACGATCAAGGCTTCTCTTAATTGTAAGTTTGTTATGCTGCAGACTCTGCATTTCTTGCTCGGGGGCGAATTCTTCGCGAACGGAGTCTTGATCGTATTTGACCGGATCGGATCTAACAGCTTCCAAAAGCGAAAGTGCTTTAGCGGGATCTTCTTTTAACTCAGCAATATGTTTAGCCCAAACGCCTTGGGGACGCATCAATTCGATGGCAAATCTTCTGATATTCGCATCTTCATCGCAAACCCAATCTTTCAAAAAATCGAACGATTTCATTAATTCCTTGGAGATTGACACTCTTACGGACATCCATGCAATCTCGCGCACCCCAAACGCATCAAGTGATCCGCCGATACATCACAGCATATTCCATTGGATTAATCCCTGCATGCTTCTTAAATACTTGGCTAAAATGAGCCGGATCCTTGAAGCCCACTTCGTAGGCAACCTCAAAAGACTTCTTATCACCGGAGGAGAGAATCCCCTTCGCGACCTCAATCCGGTAGCTCCACAGCATATCACGAAACGATTTTCCGGATTTCTGTTTCAGAATCCGACTCAAATAAGAATAGTTCATATACAACCGCTCTGCGATCATCTGCAGCGTAATCTCTTCATGGTAATGGGCTTTAATCATGTATTGCACTTGCAGCACAATGCGGTACTGGGGGTCCTTCATTTGCTCCCGAATTCTTCCCGCCAGCTGCTTCAATTGCTCTTCCAAATACCGGAGTAAATCGGAGAGAACGTTGAATTGCATCGCGGTATTGTGAATTATAAACCAATTGTACTCTATCGAGTATTCTCTTGAAATACGCTCAGAAATTTCCAACAGTTGCGCAGCCATTCGCTGAACCTGCTGCCTGTTCATCCCCTTCTGTAGCGATTCCTTGTAGCATTTTCGAATGAAATCCGAAATATCTGCATCTTCTCCTGAAGTATATAGTTGCTGAAGCTCAATCAGATTCCATTCACGTTCGCCCATATTTCCCAACTTTTCCGCACCGATAATCGCTTCGTAGGAAATAATAGAGCCCTTGCCGAGCAGAACGCGATAATCCATGCATTGTCGTGTATCCACCATCGCTTCTTTGATTTGAAGAAGGGATGGGATCAAGCGGCTGATCCCAATGGACACGCTATAAGCAAATTGCTCGCTGCACAGCTTCAACAATTGCCTGGAAGCTTCGAATAACGAATTCCGAAAGGTCTCCTCTGTTAGATCAGGATCGTAAAAAGCAAATACTTGCAATCCTTCCTGAGAGATCACATTCCAGGTGGAGATCTGGTGCGAATTCATAATTTGCAATACGACTTCTCTAAGCGCCAGTTTAGAAAACGGCAACCCCTTATGATAGAGAAGCTCAATATTATCGATTTCTATTGCCAGCATTGTTACCGGTCGATGGGCCAGCCCAATGTCCGCAAGTTTTTGTGCTTTCTCATCGCAGCTCAGTTCCGGGTTCTGCAATTTCTGCACGATTTCTTCCTGCTTAATATACTCGCTGTCGCTCTCCAGGTTCCTGTTCCTGATATAACGAACGCAATCAATTAACTCAGTCGGGAGAAACGGCTTCGTAATGAAATCACTGACTCCCAGCTTCAGCGCCTGCTTGGCATAATCAAATTCGTTGTATGCGGACAGAAGAAGCACGGATAAATTCGGTTTGATCCCCTTTGCTCTCCGTATAAGCTCCAAACCATCCATTCCCGGCATGCGAATATCAGTAATGAGCAGATCGACATTGTGCTCGGCCAGCAGTCTCAGCGCTGTCAATCCATCCTCTGCCTGCCCTACAATGGAGCAGCCCAGCGACTCCCAATCAATAATCTCTACGATATGATTTCGAATCAGATGATCGTCGTCTACAATGATAACGTTCATTCCGCCCACCCCACTCTATGTATTCGAAAACATAATAGGCAAACAGAATCTGGCCACCGTATGGCCCTTCTCGTTGCGCAGCAATTCCAAGCCGTATTCATCCCCGAAGTGGAGACGAATTCTGGATCTGACATTAGCTAATCCTGTTCCAGTTCCCGTAGCCTTATAAGCCCCCTGATCTTCAGGTCCTGGTCCATTGTTCGTAATGTCGACATAAACGCGATAGTCCCTCTCGTAAGCTTCGATTGCAATTTCTCCATTGTTCGGCAAATGGTCGATCCCATGAATAAATGCATTCTCAATTACCGGCTGAAATATTAATTTGGGTACGAGAATCCCTTTTAACTCATCTGCAACTCGAATGCTGTACTTCAAACGATTTTCATACCGGTGCTGATGGATTTGCAAGTAAACCTCGCTGAATACCAACTCCAGCTCTAAAGTAACAAAGGGCTCGTCCGATGAGATAGAAAAGCGGAAAATCCGAGAGAGCTTGTGGATAATAGGAGGAATCTCTTCACTTTGCCCTTTCTGAGCCAAAATACTGACATACTCTAATGTATTGTATAGAAAATGCGGATTGAAGTGGATTCGAATGGCCTTTAGCTCCGCTTCTTTCTGCTTGATTTCGCTCTTGTACACCGTTTCAATAAGATGCTTCGTTCTCACAATTAACTTGTTGTAGCTACTAGAAAGAATGCTGACCTCATCGATAGTATTAATATTTTCGATCAATTGGTAATTCTCTTTCTTGGCAAGCTCCATGAGCCGACTTAGCTTAAGAATCGGCCTCGTAATTTTCCGAAGAATAAAAAAGGTAATGAACATAACGAGAATCCATGCCCCAATCGTGATGCTGACCGAAAACCAGGCTTGGCGGTCGATTTCACGAATCGCTGAGTCCTTCTCCTCCAGGCCGACATAGTGAAAATCGGATACTGCAGACTGGTAAATATGCTCGATCGTATTTTTATCGTTTGCCGCTCGGTACAATCGACCTATCCTCTGAGGGTCTTTGCTGTACAAAATAATATTGCTCCTCGTAATGATGTGGAAATCCCCAGGGTAATCGACAAATAGCTCGTGTACCTTCTCCATGTTCAATGCAACTGCGAGGAGTCCAATTTCATCTGTTTGCGCCTCGTATTTTTTCACGGCAGCAACCATTCTTCCCCGATCGAGAAAAAAAGCCCATTCCGGCTCTTCCAGGCTGTCATAGGGCATGAGTTCCAGTGCCGGTCTGTACTCAAGACTCCATAACGGCTCAGGCGAATAGGCATTGCCTTGCTTATTATATAAAATAACAGCATCCACTAAATCTTTAATATTCGTTCTCATATTATCATATTCGACCGCCAGCAGCTCCTTTACCGTCGTCTCCACGGAAGTCCGCTCCTGCTCGTCCAGCGGGTATCGCTCCGACATGGAAACATTGCGCAGGAGGCGAATTACAGATGCATGACTGACGATATCCTTCATCTTTTGTTCATGTTGAAGCAGCAGCCGGTCGAACATCTCGCCCAGATCAGTTACGAGCTGATTAGCCGTCTGAGACTGGATGACACCCTTCTCGACGATTTCCTTCGAGCGCAAATAAAACGTCGAGCTGACCACGATCAGCGGAACCAGGGTGAGCAAGGAGTAAACGATCACCATCTTATAAAGTAGCCTGGAACGTATGCGATGAAAGATTGTACTCACCTCCTTGTCACAACTTTAACCCTTGATCGCGCCAACGACAAGACCTCTGAAAATATATTTCTGCGTAAAAATAAACAATACGAACAAGGGGACAGATGCGATGACACTAAGCGCAAAGACTGGACCGTAATCGATGGACTGATTGTTCGCCTTGAACTGTACGATTTGCGACATCAGCGTCATCTTGTCCGGATCCTTCAAGTACAGCAGCGGACTGAACAAGTCGTTCCAAAATCCGTAAATATTCAAAATGAAGACTGTGCCCGTCGCCGGAAACAGAAGCGGAAAAATGATCTTCCAAAATGTTCTCCACCTTCCGCAGCCGTCTATGCTCGCGGACTCTTCGATTTCTCGCGGGATCGATTTCGTGAAGCCCGTATAAATAAACGCGGCGAACGGAATCGCCCCGGCCGTGTACAATAAAACCAGGAAGGTTCGGGTATCGATTAAATGCGTGGCCACTGCCAATTTGAACAAAGGAATCATGCCGGTTTGAAGTGGAATAACCATGCCGGATAAGAAGAACAGCAGCAAGCCTTGAAAAAATTTATGCCTGGAACGCGCGATCATATACCCTGCCATGGATGAAACAATCACGATCAAAATCAAGGCTCCGGATGTAACGATCACCGTATTGAAGAGCCCTTGCCATACATCGACCTTCGCGAAAGCTTTCTCGTAATGGCCCAAATAGAGCGACTTGGGCAGAGAAAGCGGATTGTAAAAATCTTTGGGCGATTTGAAGCTGGCCATGATGAGATAGAAAATCGGATAAAGGAATAAGAGAGCGACTGCGATCATGAGCAATTCAGTAGCAAGACCCGCTTTATTGCGGCCTGAAGTGGATGCTAAGCCCATTATAATTCAACCTCCTTCTTGCGGGTTATGCTCAGTTGAATAAAGGTGACGATCATAATGAAAATCATAAGTACAATACCGGCGGCCATTGAATAACCGTACGTATTTCCCCGAAAAGCGGCATTATAGATGGCCAGTGTAATCGTGTACGAAGCCGTGCCAGGCCCCCCATTCGTCATGACGTAAGGAATATCGAAAAATTTCAATCCGCCGACAATGGTCATGAATGTCACGATCGTAATTGAAGGCATAAGGAGCGGAAACGTAATATGCCTGAACTGCTTAAAGCCGCTAGCACCGTCTATCGTGGACGCTTCGTAGATATCACCAGGAATCGTTTGCAAGCCGGCAAGGTAGACAACCGCGCAATAGCCGAGCGCCTGCCACTGGGAGAGCAGCACGATAGCTGGGAAAACCGTCTTAATATTTCCAAGCCAATCCTCCGTCCAAGCTTCCAGGCCTATCGCGTTCAAGACGGCATTGATGACCCCGTCGAATTGAAACAGATTGCCCCACACGACTGACGTTACGACAAGACTGACGACCACAGGCATATAGAAGGCGACTCTCAAAAATGAGCGGGTTCGGAATGTGCGATTGAGCAGCAAGGCTAGCAACAAAGCGAGTGAGTTCTGAATCAAAATGCCGAATACGGTCAACATCAGCGTGTTTTTCGCCGCCTGCTTCATCTTGGAATCCTCAAACAGGAACGTGTAATTATCCCAACCGACGAATTTCGGCGGACGAATCGAATCCCATTCCGTAAAAGAATAATAAATACTCTGTACGAAAGGATAGTAGACGAACAAAGTAAATAAAACGGCAGCGGGCAGAACGAACAATAAACTGGTTAACCATGTTTTGCGATTCATTGCGTATGATCATCACCTTTACGGACAAGTCCGGTCAGCGGAACCGACCGGACTTGTTATTATTCATTCTGGTGGCAAGACGACGACACCCTTATCTTTCTCCAGCGTTTTCTGGGCTTCCGCCAGATCGCTTGCATTGAATTTGACGCCAGAGACGATCTTCGTAACCGTTTCGGTCAGATACGTATCGACGGAAGGTGGAATGTAAGATCCGACCCCATAGGCGGCATCGCCTTTGTTCACCGCATCCAGCAAATCGTTATAAGCCGGAATCGGATACGTCACTTCGATGCCTTTTATCGCTGGAATGTTGCCGTTTCCTACGTTATAAGGTCCGTAAATTTCCTGGCTTGCGATCGTCGCGATCAAATCCTTGGCAGGCTGCATCAATTCTGTCTTGGCATTGATCGCCAGGGAAGCATCGGCCCCAAGCGCCAAATTGTAATAACCAGAATCCGATGCGAGAGGCATATATCCCACTTCAAACGAGGCGTGCCCTTTCGTGTTGAAGTTTTCGGCTGCGGTACCTGGCATCCATGGTCCTTGCGCGATCATCGCCGCTTGTCCCGACGTGAACAACTCTGCGGACTGAGGCCAGTCGAGGCTGAGCGCCGTTTTGTTGAAATAGCCTTTTTGCGCCATTTCCTGAATGTTGTTCATAACGGCTTGCACTTCGGGACCGTCAATCTTTTTGATTCCGTCATACAGGTCTTTACCGTATGTTTTGCTGCTATCATAGCCATAGGATTGTAGCCAAAGGCCGTAGAACAGGGATGCGGTCCAAGCATCCTTGAAACCTGCCGCAACAGGTGTAATGCCCGCCGCTTTGATTTTCTCGGCCACCGCTAGAAACTCTTTCGCGTTCGTCGGTACGGAGATGCTTAAATCGGTGAATATCTTTTTGTTGTACCAAACGCCGCTCGTGGCTAGACCCATCGGCAGGGCATACGTTTTGCCCTGGTACATCGCGTCTTTTTTGCCGCCTGGCTGCAGTTGGCTAGCCCATGGCTCATTGGACAAATCGGCCAAATAACCGGCATCTACATACTGCGCAGGTCCCTGAAGGAAGATGACGTCAGGTGCAGTTTGGGAGGCGAACTCAGCTTTCAGCTTATCGAAATAAGTCGCTCCAAGCAGAATGTCCCATTGAATCGTAGCGTTCGGATATTTCGCTTTGAAGCTCTTATCGACATCTGTTTTAAATTGCTGCATGTGCGGGCGATCGTCGATAAACCATGCGCCGAGGCGAATCGTAAACGCTTCTTCGTTCGCCGTAGGGCTTTCCGGCGCTGCGGATTCGCTCGCAGATGTTGTGCTTGTAGGTGCTGTGCTCGTCGCTGCCGATTCATTTCCGTTATTGTTCCCGGCGCATCCCGCAATAACGCTGATCAGCATCATGAGCGAGAAAAACATGATTAATGATTTTTTCATCTTCTTAAAGACCTCCCAGGTTGTTTTCAAAATATAGGAAAGTATAAGTTACACGCTTATACGAATGCCTATATTTCATCGTGAAACGAGCTTTTTCCTCCAAAGGACGGCGACAGCCGTTTACACTTGTTCAGGCTCATGATCTAAGCATCATATCTACCTTATTTCTAGAATAACCCCATTTGCCCTAGCGTTGAATTCGCTCATTTTACTATTCCTAGGCTGAATTTTTCTTAATGTCTAAAATAGATTGTTCAGAAGTTTCATAGCCTTGCGGTCCTGCGTTTCCAGCCTGCTCGAGAAATCCAACCAGTCAGTCCGATGCTCCACATTCCAGACTCTCTCAACCATCGTCGGGACACGAAGATGGAGAAATTCAATCTCGTTCTTCTCTTCATTTTCCCAGGAGCAGAACATGGCTCCGATTACGTTTGCATTTTCATCCAATTGAATGGGCTTCAGATGCGCTTGCGATTTCTCCCACCAATGCTCCCAACGCCTCACGTTCCAGCCGTAAATATGCTCGGGAGACCAGCCCGCGTTCGATGTCACATAGAGCGGCTGCCACGATGCGTTGATCAATGGAYATCCTGAAGATGCCAGATCGTCTGCGGTATGATAATAAGACTCCCAGGCGACAACCGTCGTATCTTTCGGAATCTCGATCCCAGGTTCCGGAGAGAACCCTTCCCAGACGATCGGTTTCCTGCCGTTGCGCTTAACCATATCGATTGCGCGCACAAGGAAAGAACGCAGCAATCCTTCTGGATTCGCCATATTCAGTTCCTTCATCCGTTCGCAGCATACCGGGCAGTTATCGAAGATGTCCATCTTAGACTCGTCACCGCCAAGATGAATATACCGGGAGTGCTTGAACACCCCACACAGCTCGTCCATTATTTTTTCAACGGCTTCGTATACTTCTTCATTCCCCAGACAGATCGCGTTCTCATGTTCAGCACCTCTGCCAGATGTGAAGAGATCAGGTTTAGCCTGATTCAGAATCTCGGAATGTCCAGGCAGGTCGATCTCCGGAACAAGTTCAATGCCGCGTTGATGTGCGAACTCGACCAGATCCTCCAATTGCTCTTTCGTATAGTGTCTGTCGGTCGTCGCAATATTAGGAAAGCTCTCCAGCGGAAAAGTGAAAGATTGATCGTCCGTTAAATGAAGCTGCAGATGCGAAAGCCTGTAAAAACGGCATAGCTCGACGGCCTGCTTCACACAATCGATCGAATGCCAATGTCTGGCCAGATCGAGCATTAGCCCTCTGTACGGCAGATCCGGTTCGTCTTCAATGACACCATACGGCAAATCGCCGCATTCGTTCACCAGTTGAAGCAGCATTGCCGTGCCGCCCGCTACGGCCGAATAGCTTCCGCCAGTAACAACGACGTTCCCGTCAATCGCGACTCTCACCTGTTCTTCTCGAAACGTATCGTCGATCCGCAGCACTACCGTCGTATAGTGATCATCTAATTTAGTCGGGATCGCGCCTTGCAAAATTTCAAGCTCCCGTTCGAATACAGGAATGATTGCCGTTAACCGCTCATCCGCCGCCACGATGCAAGCGTTTCGCAACGAAGTCGTGCCTTGATTCTGTTGAACCGATTTTGCGACCGGGATTAAATTAAACATGTCCATCCCCCGCTTGCTCATAATATAATTTTACTTCGGCATTTCCGGTGAAATTTTCAATGCATATCACTTCCCGTTCGTCTTTATAAACGCCGCCTTCGGCATGTATCGGCTTCTTTCCTTCGGGATGAGGCAGCCGGATACTTACGGAATGCGGCTTTCTAGCGTAATCGCATTCGATTCGAGCAGTAATATACCCATCTTCGAGACGAGATTCGACATGGAGCGAAAATGCGCCGAAATAGCTTCTCACGTTCCGAATGTCGATTTTTTCGCCGTTCTTCAGCCATTTTCTTGGAATGCCGGGCAGCAACTTCAGTGTATCCGCTTCCTCCATATAAAGCATCCAGCGGGTTTGCATCAGAAACCACGCTTCCTCGTGCGTCTTGTGCGGACTCGCGTGCCAGAAATGTTCCCAGAACGTATACGTTTCACGATCAGCCAACCCGGCTACCGCGTTGTAATAAGCTTTCAGAAACGGCTTGACTTCCCCTCGCTTCAAATGCGTCCAAGGATGAACGCTGTAGTAGTGCTGGCTCAGCGCGACATTCCGAGAACACATCAACTCGTTATGGTAATTCAGCATATAGCTGACCGATGATTCGTCCGGCTTCAGCACTTCATGGAAGACTAGATAGAGAGGTCCCAACAGCGAATCCCTTGACACAGCTGATCCGTGCGTCAGCCACTTCCCGCCCCCGGCGAACAGGCTCAGAGGTCCGCGATACTCGACCCAAGGCGCTGCCGTAGGCACCCAAGTTCCGTCGCCGATCGGCACGACGGGCGATTGAATGACGTTTCGCTCGAATGCCGTTCGGATTTGTCGCTTGAAGTCTTCCGCTTCTTCAAGAATGGTTGCGGATAGGTCCGGATCGGACGTCTTGAATATTTCAGCCAAACGGCTTAATCCCATATAAGCATATCCGTTCAGCATGAAGGAGTGGAAGGGATCCTCGGGATCAGCCGTTTTGCCGTCGATCATCCCGTAGCCGCGATCGATAAAATTATCGGTTTTGTTGCGGTTTCTCCATTCGACAATGTATTCGTATGCCTTTAATAGTTTCAGTTTATATTTGTTTATCCAATTGTCGTCCCCGGTATAACGGTAATGCTCCCCTACACACCAGAGAAAAGCACCCGTTTCCAGCATATAGCCGTTAAAGTTCTGGATAAAGCCATTATCGTGCTGCTTGTCGAGGAAAAATTGCAACGATCTTGCGGCGATGTCTCCCCAACCAAAGGAGTCCATGAATTGGATGATCGGCGCGCTTTCCGAACCGATTGCCGTATAGACGCCTATCGTCGGCAATAAAGTACCTTCCGGCTCGGTTCCGTACGTTATCAAATCCAGATGAAGCAGTCCAGCCTGAATCATCTCTTCCAGCCTTTTCTCCGGAAGTCTAACTTGCGCCGCGCTGGAGAGCTTGGACTTCCAGTACTGCCGGCATTGCTCCAAGCGTTCTTCGAAAGGCTGCGCGATTAACGCGGCGGCCCTGTTCTCGGATATCGGCCGATGCGGTACGAAAAACTCGAACACAACCGTTTCCCCTGGCAGCAGCAGCACCGCCGTTTCTTCAGCGCTCAGCGGAGCCCCGTTCTGCCGGGTTACGCAATAGACGCGATCGGCCGCATGCATCGCAAACCCGGTCTCGCCCTCGAACGTGTACGGCATGCTCTGGGCAAGCACGTTCGCGTTCGGGATCGGGTTTTTGAACCACGCGTATCTCGGGACGGACGAATGATTGGTCACCTTAGCTTGGTTATAGAGCACCGTCTCTTCCTCCGCGTTCAGGACATCGTCGAGCTGCCGCAAACGCTCGGCTTTTTGCTCTTCCGTATGCATAAACCCGTGTCCGTAACCGTCGGCCACTAGATAAGGTGTGCCTTTCACGTTGGCTGCATACAGCTCCTGATATTCCAAGGAAACGAAAGATGTCGTCTCATACACCACCTCATCGTCCACGATCCGACCGTGTAATATCGGATAAACGCCCTCGTCCAATTTTCGGGATACGGCATGCTCGTGCCCGATTCCGCGTCCAAGCATGTAGTGGTATCGCACTTGCTTTCCTTCGTTCTCGGGCAAAGCTGCCGGTTCCCCATGAAATCGGGGTTGTATCCAGTCCCATAGCTTTTCCGTATCATCCACGTTCCGAAAGCCGACTTCGAAAATACGCACGTCTCTGGATAGGCCAAGCCATGTCGGAGCAGTAAGGCTTCTTGCCGTGGCGGCCGCTTCCGTGAACGACTCCTCCGGTTCCCGCTCGATCTTCTGCAAATTCGTCAGCAGCTTCTTACTCTCGATACGGCGCTCAATTTCTTCGTAAGTGCTGAAATCGCGGGCTTCGGTAACGACGACGCCGTAGTCCGGAATATAGATGGGGTAGTCACCGTTCACGTCTTGCGCGAAAAAACTGAACGAATGGCGATCGGCAATAAAAGTGATGATCGGTTTATCCGATGCCACACCAGATGCGGATTCGACCTCTAACTCCAAGCGGAAGGAGCTTCCTTCTCCGTACAAAAGCCGGCCGTCCGCGAATTTCGCGTCGCCCTTTGTAAACTTCCCGCGTAGGATCTTCCCCGAAAGAAATAGAATTTCGCCTTTAACCGGATTGTAATTCCATTCGATGGCGATTTTGCTATTCATAGATATTGCCTCCCTTGACTCTGATCCTCATGCATATACAATGATCAGCTTATAACATGCCGACAAAATAAAGAATCGCTGCGTTTTACTACATCTAGGCTCTTTTTTGGTTTTTGACAAAGGTCAGACATCCATTTCTTGCAGGCGCCTAAGCAACAATCATCCGGAGCACAGCCTATAATTCTGAATTTGTCCGTTACGATCCTCATGTACCATGAGTATATAAACTCAGTACTTCCGCAGGGGTTAATGCTTGACCATAGACTCTTACCTGGTCGATTTTCCCCTTCAGGAATTCGGTATTGCTGCCGTACTTGTACCCGAGCCGGATAGGCGACGTTTCGTTCACGATGCTGCCGGAAATCGGCTGCGTACCCGTGCCTTCCAACTGCCCGTTGACGTACACCTTTACACTCGATCCATCATAAACACCGACCAGATGGACCCAAGTATTCGGAGTCAAGGCGGTCGTGAAATCAGCCACCGTGCCGACGCTGTACCAGCCATTGTTTGCCGTGGCGACGACGAAATGCCCTTGCCCCGCGGAATTGATCACGAAACGATAAGCACCGCTTATGGACGCTTTATCGACAGGGAGATAATGCGTCATTGGCAGTTGGGACAAGTTAACCCAAGCCGCGATGGTAAAGCTGCTCATACCGTCTAAGTTGCTCCCGTCCGGAATGTCAACGTAATCGTCCACGCCGTCCAAGCTTACCGCGGCGTTCCGAATGCCGGACGTCCAGGAAGCGCCGCCAACAAGCGTACCCGTATTCCCGTACCCTGACGAATCGCTTGTGGTCGCCCCCGTGCCTTCATCCAGCTTCCAATATGCGTTCGCGGGCCGCTCGCCGTATACGCGGAATTCCCTGCTCGTTGCCCAGTCGCCGGTCGAAGATTGGGTGACAATCAGCTTTACGTATCTTGCCGAGCCGTTAACACTTTCGATAATATCCGTTCCATTTACGCCCGCCCCGGTTCGGTCTACCAGCGTGAAATAAGTGATGTCGTCGAGCGAACCTTCGATCTTATACTTCCAAGTCAAATTCGGCGTATAGAAGATCTGGTTAATATAAGTCAACTCATACGTTTGACCCAAATCCACCTTCAGCCATTGCGGCATCGTTCCGCTTGTCGCGCTCCAATAAGTGACAGGATTTCCGTCCACAGCCTTTGAAGCTTCCGCCCCGGGGTTCGCGGTCGAGCTCGCGACCGTTTTGCCCTGCGAGAGAAGGATACCCGGGATTTTTTTGCCGTATAATTTGAATTCCTTACTCGAGGCCCAATCACCCGTGGACGATTGCGTGAATGTCAGCTTCACGTATCTGGCCGAGCCGCTCAGGCTTTCCGCGATTTTCGTCCCACGAACGCCGACGGCCGTACGGTCAACAAGTGTGGTATACGTCATATCGTCGAGCGAAACTTCGATTCTATATTTCCATGTTAAATAAGGAGTCACAAACGTTTGTTCTGCGAAGGAAAGATCGTAAGCCGCTCCCAAGTCGATCTTGATCCACTGCGGCATAGAGCCGCTCGCAGCCACCCAAGATGTCGACATGTTTCCATCAATCGCTTTCGAAGCCTCAGTGCCCGAGTTCGCCGACGAAGCGGTCACCGACTTGCCTTCGGACAGTAAATCCGAAGAGAGAATGATATACTTTTGTGTCATCGCCTGACTACTCGCATGGCCTCGCTTCTTCACGATCGTCTTTAAGGTCATCGTCCTGTCGATGACGATCGGCGATTGATAGTTCAATCCGTTCGTATCCGTCGGCGTGCTGCCGTCGAGCGTATAAAAGATTTGCGCATCGCTCTCGCTGGTCGATAAGGCTACAGTTTGCGCGGTCGAATAAAGGCCCCCACCAACGTTTGCCGACGGCGGCGAATCGACCCGCTTCGCATAATATTCCATCGTTACGACGCTGATCGCCATCCCCGATTTGACGGCGATCGCTTTAAGCGTCTTCGACTCGCTTATACTAATGGCCGATCCGTACGGCGTACTGCTCGTCGTAGGAGACGAACCGTCGAGTGTATAATAAATCGAAGCGCCTGAAGTCGAAGTCGTCAACGTAATCGTCGCGTTTCCGGAGAACGTTCCCCCGGAAACGCTGGCAACAGGCTGAACAACCCTGTTCGTTATTTTCTCGACGATCAGTACCCAATCTTCGGTAGCGCTAGGCTGTGCAGGAACGCTCCATTGCCCTGAACCGCTCGGTAAAAAACTTCCGTTAATCGTCGTATATTTCCCGTTCCTTGTATTGAACCATCGCGCCATATACGTGGTCGACGGGGACAACCCGCTGAGCATTCCGGTATAGGTGCCGTTATTCGAAGGCAAGTAAGCCAGTACGAGAGACCGGTCTCCGTTCGCCAACTGGGCGGGTTCTTGTGATCCCGCTGGCGCCCCGCTCCATGCGATTGCCGTTACGGGAGTAAGGGACGGCCAGTCGATGCCGGCGAACAAGTCCTTCAAATAACGCATCTGCATGCCGGCTGCGTTATCGATCGCCACGTACCATGGCGCCGGGCTATTCTGGCTCGCCTGCCATTCGTCCTCAGGGTTCCATGTTGCTTGCCAAATGCCGTTGGCGCCATAGACATATCCCGCTGCTCCGTTAAACAGCGATTTATACGCCACTTCTCTCGTATAGGAGGTCGGGAGATCCATGATGTTCTCGTAGTTGAATTCGGCTTCGATTATCGGTTTGGTCGGCGTTTCATTGTATTGGCCCAACCAGTAACTGTTTGCTTTTAAGTACCCGTGCCCGCCTTGCAGGTAATCGATATCGTAAAACGTTTCGTTGCGGTAGCGGTTGTTATTATTGGCCGTGTTATGGAGCGTAATCGCCCGATTGTAAGCATCGTTCGATCGGATATGGGACGCGACTTCTTTCCAGCCGTCGGCATATCCCAAATCGTACTCGCCAGCCGTGTACCACATGACCGGGTAAGCGCCGTAACGCGCTGCGATGTATTTTGCGATTATCTTGTAATCAACTGTGTTGGCCGCCTCCAGCATCCTTCCCCAATCTACGCCCAGAGCGGAAATCAGCCCTTTGTCCGCGAGATATTGGATCCTTAAATCGGCATTTTGCCAGAAAGAAGGATTCAGCTCCTTAAACAATCCTCCGTTATTTATCACTTGACTGGCGGAGTCGTAAACCTTCAGCTCCTTGACTGATGCGGTGGAAGCTCCAGACCCCGTAATATACAATCGGACATACCTTGCGGTTGCCGTCGTCGTGTCTGTGAACGTATCGCCGGACACGCCGACCGTTCTGTCGATGATCGTAGAGTAGGCGACGCCGTCGGACGAACCTTCTATTTTATATCTCCACGTATCGGAATTTCCGAACTGAGTTTCCACTTTGCTTAACGTCTTGTTTTGTCCCAAATCGATGTAAATCCATTGAGGAAAAGTGCCGTGCGATGCGACCCACTTCGTTCCCGTATTGCCGTCGAACGCTTTATAGGCGGTATATACCCAACCATCGGACGATGCGGAGGGCAGCTGGAACGAGAAAGAAGATTGGCCATACAGATACCCGGTACGGTTCCAAGGGTGTCCGCCTTCATTCGTCGTTCCGTTTGTGACGATATCGCCGGCTTCGCCCGAGAAGAAATTCATCTGGTATACAGTGAAGCCTTGAGCAGCTCTCGTGTCCGCCATGCCTTTGAACTCAGAAGCCCATCTTCCGTCGTTGGATGCGAACAACCTTTCCCTACCGGACAATCCCATCCAATGCGTATCACCAAGCCAAAAAAAGGGCGTCCCGTCCGCATAAGTCAAATGACGGTTACTCGAACTCTTCTTCAAGCTCCATCCGTGCTTGTAAATCGGCAGATTGCCAGAATAGGCGCTGCTCTCTACGGTTCCGGTTTGGCTATGGAGCCCTGTGTTCGTCGCATCCGAGGATGAAGTCGCATATGTCCAAGTCCCGGTCAGTGTAGGCGCAAATCTGATTTTCCACGTATTGTCCCCGTCCCAGAAGCCGGGAACGGTCATGACGGTGCTGCCAGGGCCAGTAAATGTAGCGCTTACATCCACGTCGAGATAGGGGTTTGCATACGTTTTACTGCTTGTCAGCGTAATTTCGACTGCTTTCCAGTTCTCTGTCGTGAAGGAAGCCGCATAAACGTCGGATCTGGATGTAACACTGGACACGATAAACAAGAGAGCAGCCAACAAGAGCGAGGATACAACCGTGGTGATCGTCTTCGTGAAACGTTTCATCATTCCCATCCCCTTCTGCTTTGTAAATTTAAGCAGCAATTTCTGCCTGCTTAATCTCCATTCTAGAGCGTACGCACCTATTATCAATGCAGCAATTTTACTTTGTTAGGTCTGATCTTTACTCGTAAGTTGCGGTCACTGCAATGTAATTTCTGATGTTCATGTGAATACGGCACAAACCGTCCGGGTTTTTCCCCGGACGGTTCCGCTAATGCCTTCTTAATACAAATACGTGAACAAACGATGGACCATAACGGCGGCCTGCGCTCTGCTCGCTTGGCTTTTGGGCGCAAACTTACCGTTTCCTTGCCCCTCGATCAGCCCCAATTTCTGTATCGCCTGCACCGCTTCCGAAGCATAAGGTGATATTTCGCTACCATCGGAGAACGGCGCTGCGTTCGAATTCCCACTGGCTTCGTGCTTCAAAGCTTGCAGCGCTCTGTATGAGATAACCGCCATATCCTGTCTCGTAATAGGATCGATACAGCCGAAGCTGCCGTCGGACTTGCCTTTGGCGATTCCGAGCTTATGAGCTGACGCCAGACTGTTATAGTACCACGCTCCCTCCGTAACGTCGCTGAACGTAAGCTTTTTGCCGCCATCAACGAGATCCAGAGCCTCCATCAGCATTTTCAGAAACTCTGCCCGCGTCACTTGATCGTTCGGTTTGAACTGCTGATTACCGTTGCCCGCTAACATTTCTCTTGCCGCCAGTGCTTCAATGCTGATTTTCGCCCATGAAACAGATACTGCGTCTCTGAAGATCACTTCGTTGCTCATCGCGCCATATTTGCTGAAATGTTTCGGAGAAAATACCACCTGTCCAGTCGCGGTATTGTACTTACCATTTTTCACAATTTCGAGCTTGCCGCTATCGTTAATAAAATATACGACCACTTGATGCGGATTCTCACCCGGTTTAAGTGCATAATCAATCGCAACTTTGACAGATTTAGTTTTGAATTGATCCACGGTTTTGCCATCCAGTTGTAAGCTGAAGTCATAGACCGCACGGTCTCCGAGCCGCCGCTTGACTTGCTCAGGCAGCGTGGACACGTCGACTTTGGATACGGACACTTCCAAATCACCAGAATCCGATTCCGATTGCGTCCCCACGAGAAGACTGTCAACTGCAAAAATCAGCTTCACAGAGCCGATATCTACAACAACCGTATTTACTCCGGTAAGCAAACCGGCTTTCAGCTGCTTTACGGGTATCACTACCGTTATTTGTTTGGCCGCTTCCGCACCGGACACTTCAATCGTTACTTCGCCATTGGCGGCGTGACTTACGGCATTACCGAACGTAGCGCTGTCGATCCGAATCGCTGCCGTGCCGCTTTCATCAGCCACTGCTTTAACCTTAATGATGGCCGATTGTTCCGGCGTCGATGTCGGTGTCGTCTGCTGCCCGGGATCCGGCGTCGTTGCAACGGTAAAGTTGATCTTGTACTCGGCAACCGTTGTTCCGTCTTCCGCGGTAACCGTGATAACAGCTTTTCCTGGCAAAGAAGGTGCTTGCGCGATTGAAACCTGGGCCCCGCCGTTCATCGTCGCAGCCGTAACGGTAGGACTTGCCGTCGTCCCTGTCGGCAGCACCACGTTATAGCTTGTAATGCCCGGATCAAAGCCGCTTAGCGCTTCACCACCGATGGAAATTCCGCTTAGTCTCGCATCGTGGGACTGCGCATCCCGGTATACTTCGATACTGCTAATGCGAGTGATGCCAAGCCGATCTCCCAAGTAGCAGATGACCCTGATCTTGCTTGTCGTAATATCATCTGTTAAGACCGTTGCAGATGATAGTAGATTATCTTTAACGGAATATATCGTCACCCACTCATTGCCGTTCCAGTATTGAATGTCATAATCTCTCATTTGGAAACCGTTAGGACCCGATCCAGTCGAATACACTTCGACATGATTAAAGGTCGTTGGCTGCGCAAAGTCGACTTGCAGCCATTGCGGATTGGCATATGAGGTCAACCCCATAATCGTGTCGGACGCCCAGCCTGCCCAATCGCCGTGCTGGCTCGTAATCGCTTTGGCCGGACGGTAGCCGTTGCCGTAATCCGTCGTCGATGCGGTGACTGTGGCTCCCGTTAACAACGGATTCGTGATGACGTCGTTAAACGGCGGAATGGTGAAATCATACGATGCTTTAAGGCCCGAACCGTCCAGAGCGGTTGCAATGACGCGAACCGTTCCTTCGTCAATTGGTGTAACGACACCATATTCACTAATGTGTGCCTTGTTCGTGGGCGTCTGGCCATCCGATTCGTATACTTCCCACGACACCCGCTGGTCTAACGTATTTCTTGGCTGGAAATAAGGCAACAGTTGATTGCTGACCCCATCTCGTTTGATCGTAAGGCTTTGCGCTTTCGCAGGCGGATTCGGATTGTCTTGTCTGACGATAATAACCGTTTTAGAAGCCTTCCGTCCGTCATTCGCGGTAGATGCCACCACCCTGACAATTCCGTTATTCATCGCCGTCAATAGCCCATGTTCATCGATTGCGGCGAGGTCCGTAGCCGTGCCATCCATATTTTTAACTTCCCAGGTTACATCTTCGATGTTTGCATCCGCGATCGCGGCCGACATCTGCAGCGTTCCGTCTTGTGTGAAAATCGTCGTTGCGTTGCCCTCGCTAGATACAACCAAATTTGAAACAAGCGCCGATTCGCCCGACGTAGCCAATAACACCCAGTCCTTGCGATCCGACCTTTCCGGCATACTCCACTGTCCGTTCACTGGCGTAATTTGATCGGAGATCAGCGTATATTCGCCCGTCCTTGTGTTAAACCACTGCGCTTTATAGACGGTGTCCGCCATATTTTTCAAAATACCCGTTTTCTTAGAATAGCTTGTGAAATAGGCGACGTACGTCTTGTTGCCGTCCGTAGTCACATAGGAGTTCGGGCCATCGTCCAATTCGGCATAGGTCGTATCGTTAAAAGTAGGCGTCAGCTTCCACCACGCGAGGCTGGAATAGAAATTTTTGAAATGCGTCATCTGACTTCCCGCAGGCGCATTCAACCCGTCGAACCACCGATAATAAGGCCCGTAACGGAACCAGCTATCCGGCGAATTATTGAGCGCCCATATGCCTTGTACGCCATATCCGTAGCCGAACGAGCCATTCCCGAACGCTCTATAAGCGGCTGCGCGAGCATCATCAGACGACCTATTGTTAAACTCATAACCCGTTTCATAACTGACAAACGGCTTCGTAATGGGATAGTTCCAGTAGTATTCGAACACATCCTTCGTGGTCACGACCGTTTGCCCCGCGAACCAGGAGTGATAGTCTTTATCTCCCCATGCGGTAACGGGCGTTAAAAGCGTCTGCATATGCGCGCTAAGCGGATGATTATACGCGTCGCTATCATGCAGCGCTTCCGCTAGCGTCTGCCAATATTGCGGATCGATTTCGCCGTAAAAGTTCGGATCGCTTTCCTGGGCGACCGTCCATAGTACCGGATAAGCCCCGTATCTCGCTTGCCAATATCGGCCGAGCTTCTTAAGCAGTTCATGATCCGTCACATTGAGCACTGGCGTGAACGTATACGAAGCATTGGCATGAACAAGCCCGGCATCAGCCACGTATTGAAACTTCCTGTCGATATTGTGAAGGAACGCAAGATCTCCCTCGCGTATGCCTTGCGTAACGTCCATTCCGATGCTCGTCATATTAAGCGGCTCCGATTGATAAACCGTATACCCTTGGCTTGCGCGATGGTCAACTCCGTATTTGAATTGCGAGTCGATGCCTTCCACGTTGGAGGCTTCAAAATCCTCTGCAGGCATAAACCAGTGCGTATCCCCCAAATAGAAGAAGGGTGTTCCATCTTGATAAGAGAAATGATGCTCGCCGGGCACGGTCTGAATAAAACCTTTCTTGTAAATGTCCAGCGCTCCGCCGTAAGGTACACTTTCGAAAGCGATCGGCGCGCTGACGTTCAGTCCGGTGTCGGTTTCATCGGTCGCTTGCGTTGTGACTGTCCAATTCCCGACAGCCGTCGGCGCAAAACGCACCTTCCACGCATTGCCGCCGTCCCAGAACGCGGGACGCGTCAGCACTTCGCCGCCTGGCCCTGTAAAGGTTGCCGTTACTTCCACGTCCATGAACGGATTGTTGTACGTATTGGAACTGGTCAGTGTAAATTCCATGGTGCGCCAAATCTCAGCGGCTGAGCTGATGTGCACATCCGTCGTGCCAACAACTCCGGAGCCGTCAAGCGCTGCCGCTTGAACCGTCACGATACCGGGTGCGATCGCGGTCAGCAGCCCGGTTCCCTTGTCAATCGAAGCTTCGCCGGTTGAACCCGAAGGCGCATAGACGCTCCAAGTAACACTGGTGTTTTCTGCGGATACGTTACCACCACTTGCAGCTACGGATATTCCATCCCTCGTTTTAACTCCAAAGCTTGCGGCAGACTCATCTTGCGAAAGCAAAGCGGAACCGATAATCGGTGATAATAAATCCACGATCTTTTGAATTCCACTATCATTTGGATGAATGCCATCCAAGTAATCTTCCGAGTTCAACCAACCGGTCGTATCCACGTAATGAACGTCTGGATCTCCGGCCGCGATTCTGGCATCGACGGCACTGCTGACGAACTGCTCTTTTTGTCCGCCAAATGGCCTTATCGCATAGATCGAAGCGCTTGGATATTGCGCACGAATATTACTAAGCAGGGTGACGTACGAACATTGAAATTCACTATCGGGTACCCCTGCCATCGCATCATTCGTACCGATATTCACCACAACTGTTCTAGGCGTATACGTATTGAAGTCCCATGGAGCGGATGATTGAACTTCGATATTTTGCGATTTAAAAAATGCGGTTCCGAGTCCTGTCGTATTGATGGTGTTCCGATAGCCACCCGGCAAAGAAATGCCGCCATGGGCGATCTGAGTATGCTCTGCTCCGATCCGCTCTGCAACAAGCCACGGATAGCTTTTTATCGGGTAATCCGAAGCACCGTATCCGACGGTAATTGAATCTCCGGCAAACTCGATAATCGAAGGGCTTATCGAAGGAATTTGCGTAGTTGCGCCGTCCTCCAACAGGAAACCCCGAAACTGAAAGTTCCTTTGCCCGTCCCCTTTTGGTACGAGCAGCATGGAGTGGACGCCCTCACTTAACGGCGTAGGCGTTAAATCGATCGTTGCACCGGGAACTGCTGTAAAGTCGACAAAATTGCCATCATCAATTTTCACCTGGAATTCCGTCGGCGTATTTCCTAAAACCGCCTTTATGGTCGTGCCTGTGAAGTCTACTTTCAAATAGGCACCCGACCAGTAGCCCGTTGAGAAATCAGTAGAATTGCTTTTATCCCATCTTCCAAAATATTTAATGTTGGAATCGCCCGGAGAGCCTGGAGGCGTTTTTAAGCCGTACTGAACTTCCGCATTCATTTGCATCGAAAATCCTGTTAGAAGTTTCCCGTTTACGGGGCCTGTTATTTTAATATGGCTTGCATCCAACTTTTTCGAAGAATAAACTTGTACCTCATAAATATTTGCCCAATCTTTAGTTGTGAATCTAACATATCTACCAGAAGTATTAGCCGGCAGGAGCGCGCCGAATTCGTTCGGTTGCGTCATGCTGTCCGTGGCCGACGTATCTTTCAAGTACTCGTTCGCGGCTCCGTCACCACTGACGATTTCAGTCCAATTCGCGGAGTCATTGGAGACGTAAACTTTGTTCGTTCCGTCCCACAAACGATTGAACAAAATTTTGACGTATTCCAGCGGAATGTTTCGGCCCAAATCGATATAAAAATCAACCGCTCCGTATCCACCTGCCATCGTACTCTGATTACCATCCGTTAAATTGTTAGGAGTGCCATCGTTAAACTGCATGCCATTATATCCCGTTACAGCCATGCCCTGCGAAACCAGGTTTAATCCGTCGGGCTTATCCGTATAGACTTTTCCAACGCTCTCGCTGGAATAAACTTGAATTTCGAAAAGATCCACGTACCCCGCTGACGTGGTGAACCTTACGTATTGTCCGGCAGTATCTACAGGCAGCAAAGCGCCGAGCACGTTAGGAGTCATGATGTCCGTGGCAGCGGTATCCTGCAAATACTCATGCACGCTGCCGTCCCCGCTGACGACTTCCGTCCAAATTTTCGCATCGTCGGAAACATACACCTTATTCATACCATTCCATAAGCGCTTAAAGTGAATTTCAACGTATTCCAGCGGCATTTTTTGGCCCAGATCGATATAAAAGTCGAGCCCCCCGAGTCCTCCGGAAAATGTAGCCAGATTACCATCCGTCAAATGTTCCTTAGCCCCGTCCATATTGCCTTGCGCCGGATCATTGAAAACCATTCCGTTGTAAGCGTATACAGAAGATCCAGACGAAATCAGACTTAATCCGTCGGGCTTCTCTACATAGGATTTGTCAGCAGATGCCGTTACGCCTTCAATAAAAGGCAGCTGGAATACCAGACACATTACCAACAGGCTACACATTAACGGTTTCAATTTCAACTTCATGACCTCACTCCTCATTTTTGAAATACAACCCTGATCGTGAACCAAAGTAACTCAATCTTTATTCTAGCGGATACTGGATGATTGCAAATGCGTGGATTTTACTTCATCTGGTCTGATCTTTACCTCTTGTCGTTTACTTCATTCTGATTTTTTACATATCGGTCAGCGGGACATCGAGTGACAAAACTGCTCAAGAAATAGGAAGGTAAGCACCGCCTACCTTCCCTTCCCCATCTACCTGCATCTTTTCAACAACGACCTCAATCGATACCTTGCCGCTCGCCGATTCCCACCGAATCGTATCACGCTGAGCAACAAAAAAAACACTTCCTTTATCGGCATATTCGTACCGTAAGAAAGTGGTTTAGGTGAGCAAAAAAGGGTTCTGGTTAGCCCACTAGATTTCTAGGCTTCCCAAAACCCTTGAAAGTGCTTTAAGGATGCGGCCAAGAGGACTCGAACCTCCACGGTTGTTACACCACTAGAACCTGAATCTAGCGCGTCTGCCAATTCCGCCATGGCCGCATGATACATAAGGGCTTTCGCCTATTTATAAACTAAACTTTCATTAACACATAAAATAATATATAGTGTTTTTAAATCGGTGTCAAGTTATTTACATATCTTTCAGAAATAAAGCCGAAGACCGACCCTATGGATGGCTTTAGCTTCTTGCTGTGTTCTAATCACAATGAGTAAACGTCAGCTTTTGATGGCGATTAATATGACTCAGCATACTGTTACGATTAACAGCATGCTCGATATGTAAGCCGCTTGCGAACTTATTGTTCGCTAAGCGGCTCTTTTTCTACAACTTATAGTATTCAAAACGGTGGTTAGCCAATAAATTCTTGAACCCATTCTCCGTTATAATAAGCTATCCCGATTTGGGTAAAACTATTTTTCAGAATATTGGCTTTGTGTCCTGGACTGTTCATCCAATCATTCATAACTTGAGTAGGGCTGCCTTGGCCTTTTGCAATATTTTCTCCTGCTGTGGTATATGTGATCCCAAACTTCTTCATCATATCGAATGGAGACCCATGTGTCGGAGAATTATGATCAAAATAATTGTTGTCGTACATATCCTTTGCCTTGACCATCGCCATATTCGACAATTTACTATTCATACTAAGCGAGTTCAACCCCACTTTAGACCTTTCTTTATTAACCAAATCCAAAACCTGCTGTTCAAATTGAGATGCATTATTTGTTTGATCTGCTGGCTGTTTTGCCGGCGTTTGATTCGTTGGTGTTTGATTCGTTGGCGCTTGATTGGTTGGTGCTTGAGTAATTGGAGCTTGATTGGTTGGTGTTTTTACCGGTAACTGACCATTTAACCAATCAAACCAGTTTGAAGGATCAATTGGTGCTTGTTTCATCATAATAGATGATTTCCCTACCCGATCCGATGCTGTTGAAGATGCCTGTGTTAAGATTGAATTCGGTGTAGCAGTGTGGGCATGCGTTTCAATACGTGTTTGGTGTATTGGCTTAGGGGGCACTTGATTAGGGGTCACTTGCTTTTGTGTCATGTTGCCATTACTCGTACAACCAGTTATCAGTAATAGTGCTGCTAATACGATAATTCTTAACATTAATCCTACCTCCTCGATTATCAAACAGTGACGCTATCGAGTTTAAGGTTCGCTTCAGGCTCTTTATTTATTCCTTCATTGTCACTCCCTAAATATCCTTTATCTGAAACGATTAACCATTCACATTACTCCGGATAGTAATGACTTTAAGGGTTATGATAAGTTAATCACTTAACAAAGGAGTGCTTCCAATCATAAATTTTTTATTATAATTTGACTACCGTGTGTTCGAACTACATGATCATTAATACACTGTTATCTATATTTGTAGTCTTAATTACTCGAATGCAAAATATCCCTCACCTGCTAATGTCCCATGATAAATCACATTAATCCTACATATTTATAGCATACATTGCCTTCTTATCACTTTATGTAGAATAAACACTTACATCTATTTAGTTCATTATACACTTCCATATATACCCAATATACATTATGTTTACATAAGACGACTTGTACACGGCGGACACCTCACTAGAAAGGTGGAGGTTGTAAGCATGGATATATTTCAAGCTCTTTCAATCATGTTTGCATTTGGGTTATTTATACTCACACTGTTAACCTATATTGACAAGAGGAAATAATCTCATTTGGCACTAGTTTTGGTTTGAAACCATACTATATAAAACCGCCATTTACAAGCCTCCGTCGTACAGGTCAGGTCATCAATTGATCTGACTTTTTTTTATATGTAAGCAATAAATCATATGAATTATAACTTTTTTACGCATATGTTTAAAACTTGTTCTATACGTTTATCCTTATCGAATAACCCTTCACTCATTACTATCTTCATTTAAGGAGAATTATTAATCCGTGGATTCAACCCTGGACTTATTAATAAAAAAAGCATATGCCAATCCTAGTTTGAGACAAAACATTCTGAATAAAGGTATGATGTTCCTTTACTGCGATTACGCTGGCTTTGTTACACATAATGATTATGGTGTAGCTTGCTGTATAGTCTACAATCGAACTATAAATGTTACCTCCAAGAAACTTTTAATCGAACAAGACGGAGGTTCAAATTATGGCGAATTACTTGCTATCGTTTACAGTCTTGAATTACTCACTAAAGCATTAGAAGAACATCGACCGAAAGCTGCAATCATATTTACTGATTGTAGTTCTATAACCCGAATTTTATCAAAAGACTACTTTCCACAATCGCATCTTGAAAATGCAAGAGATGAAATATTATCTTCTCTAAGTAATTTGAATAATAGGTTTCCAGAAGTTGAAGTTAGTGTAAAGTACATTAGCAATCACAAAAAGAATAATCATTTACACAGGATCGCTCATAATGCGTCTAGACAAGTTGCAAATATGTAATTCCACACGTTAATAGCTTAACTAGCTGCTCACTCCGTTCGTTATCCCTCTATATTTGGTTATAAACGCGTTAACTTAAATCGAATGTGGTCCAACCAACGTTAATAATGTCTTGTCTTAGCTTGGAGAATTTACGATAAGGATTAAGGCAAAATAATGAACGTGGGAAATCAAATTTTATTCGAGGGTCACTTAAGAATTCAATGTACATCGGCCTCGCTGTTACATCACGCCAAGCTACAGTTTTACTACGCTGCTTCAAGTCCTCTGCTTCTTCAATTGATATGTTATTTTGTTCTACCATGTATTTCACAAATCTACTATTACATATTTCAAAATCAATAAACTTCTCATTGTGATCATTATCCTTGTAGTACAATCCTTGTTCATCAATCTTCACGATATCTTTATACTTCAAAATGATCATCCTTTAGATATCCCACCAATATTGTCTAGACTTCTCTTTTTCGTCAGGTATTCATCCTGCAAAAAGTATATTTAAACCTTACTTTGCCTTCTAGATATGAAGTGTTCAGTTCTCTTAACCTTCTCAACAGAAATTCTACCTGTAACACCTTGAAGCCATCTATCTTGCGTCCCACACCAATAAGGATCTCTGTTTCTATTTAATTCTAATATCCGATTCCAGCTATCCTCTTTTGTTATATTTAATTTGCCATCATAATATTCATCATATTCTACTTCATTATCAGCGTTAAAAGAATCATTTAGAACAGAATGCCAATCTACAAAATCAGAAACCAAAAMATCCTTTTCATCTAATTCTATCCGCAGTCGAACACAGGATGTGTTACTCATAAAATGACCAGAAGACCGCATATCGGGTTTAATTAACCATAACCATATTGGGAATTCTCCTTTATAATTTGAGAGCCTTAGTCCCATTTGAGCCATCATCCATTGATATTCCTTGGGAAACATGGCGTATTCACCAGTTCCTTCTAAAAAACCTTGGTTCTTAAACCTTTCCCAGAAGTATTCAGTCTGGAGTGACCAGTATGTGGTCATTTTACCTCACCTTCTTATATAATTGACTATTCATTTGAACACTGCTCTCTTTTCCAAGTCATAATGAACTCTTTAGCAGAAGTGTTTTCATCCATTGATTCTCCTGAAATATTAAATCCATTTTTCAAATAAAATCCAAGAGCCTTTTCGTTTTCTTGATATACTTTTAATTCCAAATATTCTTTTTGATCTTTAACTCCCACCTAACATCGAGTTATTCAGTTTCGTAGTTTTTGAGTTTCGAATTCCTCCACACATTTGCTACAAATACAGACTTTATTTCTTAGTTCTACTGGTATCCGATCTAGCAGCTCTTGCGGCACCTTTGTGTGAAAACACCAACATTCCCCGCTTTGGACACTACAATGGTTCTCTCGTTCACACAATGGGCATAGGCGCTCATCTAAACGTCCAATTTCATTATTCAAATTTCGTCACCTCAAAATAAAATGATATGCTTTTTCATTAATACATAACGAATAAAGAGAATTCAGTCAGTTTAAAATTCCGCTGTTTCCTAATGAATGTTAGCTTTCTTTCTATACTTACCAGCCGAACTACTAAAGCCATAATCAAAAAAGTCAGAGTAATCGTTGAGATTATAATCAGCTGCTTGGCTTTTATTTTGAAAAAGACAAGTTTTAATCCCTAATTTTTGAGCTGGTAAAATATCAATCTCCCGGTCACCAATTGCTAAATGAATATAGTGTTTTTTATGCAAATATTCATAAGCTGACGTGTCAGGCTTTCGATGAAAACCGTCATCAATGGTTACTATATCAATAAAATATTTATCCCAACCGTAATGTTCCAATATAGCTAAAGCACCTTTTCTATCTTTATGTGTCATGATTACATTTTTGCTTGCAAATTTCAAGACTTCTTCAACTCCAACAAAGGGCTTTATCTGAACTGCAGACAATTCACTTTCTAATCTATCAATCTCTTTAATTTGCTTGGCAGTTAGTTTGTAAAATTCAATTGCATTAGAAAATGAAATTTTTAATTGAGCATAGATTTCATCACTATCAGCTTCTACTGCTAAAACTTGTTTTAATATCTGTGTATATGCAGGATACGTATCAAAAAGCGTGCCATCGAAGTCCCATAGAATATTCAACTATTGTTCCTCCTTTTAAAATAACAAGGCAGTTTGCCCAAAAGGATTAATACCTCCCATGAATAGTACTTTCATGTAAACTTGATTATTTCACCTGAACATTCACCAAGCTTCACATAGGCATACTGGATGGCATTATCCTCATTCTCAACCGCTTGCTCATATATCTCTTTATAACGTTGTTCTTCAGGTACCCATATATAAACTGTCAAAGTATAAGAACCATTCATAAATTTATCAACAATTACCTTATAATTCTCACTTGGTGATTTTATTACCTTTATTGTTTCTCCCTCATCTATTGAATCTTCACATTTATCAAATATACTTTCAAAATGATCTTCAGCGATTAGATGTTCTATCACTTCCTCAATGCGAGTACGACTACATTCATCAACAAGCAGCATATCACTGCTCCAATAATATTTACCTTGTAAACACTCGCCAGTTTGCCGATTCTCTTCAACAATTGTTTGAATGTACTTATATGTAAAAAATGATGCAACCCATCTTGACCCATCCTCAAATTTTACGATTACATCAGAAGTAGCATCGTGTATGTCCCATCCCGCTTCCCATTCTTCAGCTTCAATCCAGATAGAATACTTCATTTATTGTTCCTCCATCTCAGATAAGATCCATTTCCCAGCGTTTAGCCCAGCCCCTCCTATATAACAAAAATCCAACTAGATAGGTGATACACTTTACTTACTATAAAGAATCATCTTTTAACTAGACTCTGAGTCATCGAATCCAAAATGGAATGTCATTTCCCAAAGCCAATGGTCGATAAAACTTTCGATTGTCATTGACCGCATCTCATCATGAAGAGAATGCTTACAAAATAAGCGTTGCGAATGACTGTCCGCTTTTATATCTGCTAAACCTTTTAGTTTCAATATTTGATATTAAATAAGGCTACAAAAGGATGAGCTTCGATTTAGTTTCAGTGGATGAACTAAATCGCTGGATTCGATAGCTCCACCCCTCTTTCCAGCGAATTAGGTGCATTTTCTGAAACTAATTCGTCTCTAATTCCGCATTTACTCTCATTTATTTCACAAAGTGAAACTAAATGATCATAACCTCCAAGCCGTAAGATGAATATGTACTTTCAAAGTGATATCCTATCTATTTACCTATACTTGTCATCCCACTTTTGTTATTTGCCTCGGCTTAAGCTTCCAAGGGCAAATATATGTCAATAGTGCCCTCTTCTTGTTCAAGCGAATCCCTATTAACCCAATACTCGAAATCAAAAGACCGAGAACTGCAGATTCCTTTATCTCGGATTGAATCATAGGTATCTCCTATTGTGGATTCGGTTCCCTGATGAGTAACCTTCACATATTTCCCATCCGGAATAGTATGCTGAACTAATCCCTCAGGGATATGGGCAAAAACACTAACTTCTACCGCAACAATACTTACGAACGGAACATCAGRCGTCCATTCATCATCTGAGTAAACTTGAACTAAGTAAATCCCTTCATTATCTAATTGGTTTGCAATCTCATGTCGCTTGCCAAAAAGTTCTTCGCGTAATCTTCCAATAATTCCGGATTCTAGATCTTCGTTTAACGAAGCGGTTACCGAGTACCCAACCAATTTCGTTTCCTCTCGTTCCAGCGTTTGCACTTGTTCCATTGTCATTTATGACACAACTCCTTATTTGTAACTATGAACAGAGCCATAGACTATTTTTAATCGATTATACTATACAAGTAGACACTTGGAAGTCATTTCAAATTCCCGTCGAATAGAAAGGGGAACACATATATAATTTTAAAAAGGAAAATAAAGAAATAGAAAAAAAGGCACCTCTATAAGAGATGCCCCAAAATCTACTCAACAGTAATGACTATAAATCGATATTGCATCTTTGGAATCATTGCTTTTAATAATACCCAATTTATATATCTCTTCCACGTAATATGTTGTAGGTTTAACTTTGAGATCGTTTAATATATTCAAGAATCTTGTCATTCAATTGGCTTACTCTTGAGTAGTGAGAGATTCCGGATTGAAATCCAACTCGATGCCCCAGTCATGGGGCAGATTTACCTGCCTCCATGCTGCATCATTATAATCAGGCTGCTGCGCCCCAGCAAGGGAGCTGTCAAGCTCCCTTTGAAAACGCCAATTATCGTTTATATTAAGTCTTCTGCCCAACTAAATAACCTCACTCTCAGATTATTGCTTAACGTCAGCCTCTTGCCAGAAGCGGCGTAAATTGTCCATAGCTATCTTGGAAGCGGATTTACATTCTTCCATACCTTCGAATTCTACTGTTATATTGCCGTCGTAACCTGATTCCTTGATCAGTTTCACGATTTTTCGAATCGGAATGTCACCGTGCCCTACGATCGCTCCGCGCAGGTAGTTTCCATGAGTTGTAGAAAACCATACCCCGTCGCCAGGATTTTCGTCATACGAACGGAAATAAAAATCTTTGAAGTGGACGAGTGACGCATACGGCAAGTTTTTCATTACCCCGATAATCGGGTTTTCATCTACGCACATGAAGTTCCCGATATCAAGCGTCGTCTTGAAGTTCGAACGATCTACCGCATGAAGGACACGTTGAACGCGGTCGCTCGCTTGCACGCTGAAGCCGTGGTTCTCGATCGTAGTCGTAATACCGAACTGTGCGGCATAATCGGCAATGATCTGACTCCCATTAACAATCAGAGGCAAGCTTTCCTCAAACCATGCGATCGTCATACATTCCTTCGGCAAAGTAAAGGCTGTTACATCGTGGCGCATATGCTTAATACCCATCCGATTTACGACATCGACATGTCTTTTCACACGTGCCATTTCTTCCTCGAAGGCTTCTTCTGTTGGCTGTACGAAGTTAGCTGGCATGGAATAGTTGGACAATTCAATGCCTACTGATTTCGCTTTTTCACGGATTGCATCCGCTAACTCAACATTATCCTCGACTGTATAACCGTAAGGGACAAGCTCCATGTGCTCACCGCCATTATCAGCAATCCATTGGACAACGTCCAAAATTGTCATTTCCTCTGACTTTAAAGCGTTCAACAAACTATATGTGCTAAGACCTACCTTCATCGCTTCCACCTATCCTATCATTCAAATTTGATTTCACTAGAGCTGCTAATAGCTACAAGATATATTGAAGTTTCAAAAGCTATAAGAGTTACAAAAAAACTAGAAGAGTTACAAAATACCTTTCAACATTGCATGGTTAACGAGCTGCGAAAAGAGACTGTTCGACCATGCAAACCATTTTCGTGTAAATTGGCTCGGATCATCAGAATGAAAACCCTCATGCATAAAACCAGTATCCGCATCGGTCACTTCCAATAGGTCAATCATCTCTCGCATTTCCTCATCGGTCGCTGCGGTTAGGCCTTGCA
>NZ_JBFUHJ010000018.1:0-47327 GCF_056402455.1 Paenibacillus sp. P4_A7
GTTCCTAATACTGCAACGAAAAACGTATTGAATAAGTACCGGGAAAACGGGATCCAGGAATCACTAAACAGATGCAGCAAGTCAAAAAAGTTTTCCAACGTCGGATTTCTAACAAAAAACCGTGGTGGAAACACGAAGATTTCATCCATAGGCTTAAATGCGTTGCTTATGGCAAAGACAAGCGGCAAGGCCATGAAGGCAGCTACAGAACCGATCATTAGAAAAAGTAAAATGTCTACACTGATCGAACGATTTATACGCTTAGGCAACAACCACCGTAGAAACATTGTGCTTATTCACCCACTTTCTTTAAAAGCCGCTGAGTTATAAGATTCATTCCAATCATAAGCCCAAATAGTACAGTGGCTATAGCCGAAGCGTATCCCATCTCAAAACGGATGGTACCATAGTCCATTAGATGCGTAACAATTGTATGCGCTGCATAATCCGTACTTGGGAAACCCGTCAAAGACATACTAACTTCGGCAACCGCGAACGAGGTCGTTATTTGGATCACCGCTCCAAACATGAGCTGTGGCCTCATGGATGGGAGCGTGATAAACCAAAGCTCCTGCCATCGATTTCGAATCCCATCAATAGCCCCTGCCTCAAACAACGTCTGATCAATACCCTGGAGACCAGCAATAAAGGCAAGGAAAGCGGTTCCTAGGCTTAACCAAAGCTGTACGAGCATAACAATTCCAAGCATATACTTAGGATCTTGAAGCCAAAGAATCGGCTCCGATATAAAACCCCACTGCATTAAGAATGAATTGAAGTACCCATACGAGTCTCCATTAAACATAATTTGCCAAATCATAAACGCATTTCCTGCAATGGATGGTGCGTATAAAATTAGCGTGATGAGAGCCCTAATCTTCGGAGGCAACTCATTGATGAGCCATGCGAAAATAAAGCAAGCTATATAACTGAGAGGACCAGTAATCGCAGCGAATAAAAACGTGTTCTTTAAAGCGATTAGGAACACATCATCCTTGACGAATAACCGTACATAATTGTCCCATCCGGTCCACCGCGGAAATTCAAGCATATTGAAGTTCGTAAAGCTAAGCGATAGGGACATCACGACCGGAAGCGCAGTAAATAGGAAAAAAATGATAAAAAACGGCGCCAATAAAATATACGAATGCTTGTTTAACTTTACATCTAGTAATAAAGTTTTCAGCTTCATCGACTTTTGCTGGGGCTGCACGTTCACTGCGGAACGTTCACGAGTTGTGCTTTGAATAAGAATCCCCTCATTTCTCTATTGGAAGCCCGAATTCTTTTCGTTTGATCGTAATTTCTTCATTAATAAATCGGACGTATTGATCAATCGTCTCCCTAGGGTCATCCCCTTGTAAAACAACTCTTCGGAAAGCATTGTCTAAATGTCTGCCAGTAAAGTAACCTCCCGGAACTTCCGGAATTCCCCTTACCCAGTTCCATTGATTGATCAGTTTCTTTAAGTCGGCTGTTGGCCAAGGCAGCTCCTGGAGTGCCTCAATATTTGCGGTAGGGTATCGAGCGGATATGCCCAGCAGTCCTTCCATCTCAAGACCAAAATCCACCTGAGCCTCTTTTGCCGTCCACCACTTCATAAATTCCCATGCATCTTGTTTATTCTCAGCACCTTTAAACATGACGGTACCGAATCCTCGACCTGGAGCTTCGCGGCGCACCTCTCCATTATCCGAACGAACCCCTGGAACTGGAGCAAAATCCCATAAACCTCGGATCTCTGGCGCACTGACGCTTAAATGGTTGTATGTCGAATAATCCGCAATACCTATCGGCATTTCCCCCGTTCTAAATCGGTTCGGGAAGTCAAACGTAATCGGCAGCTTATAGTTCGCATACAATTCAGTCCACTTTCGGAACGCCTGGATGGACACTTCGGTATCAAGCCCACTGGTTTTTCCATCATTCTGGTACAATTCACCGTCGCTCTGATTCAGCATCATCGTATAGGCCGGATTTGGCGGCATCTGGTCAGTTACTGCAGATGCATCAAGCGAAGCCTGCGGCATACCGAACTGCAAGTTATTCTTTTGCAGCACTGGGATCATGTTATAAACGTCTTGCCACGTGTCAGGAACTTTTAGCCCGAGTTCACGAAGAATATCTTCTCGATAGAACAGAACTGGAAATATTTGCTGCTCTGGCAGCGCAAAATATTCACCTAAATACTGATAGGGAACCATCGCACTCGGTTGGAACCGTTTAATTACTTCATTAAAATCTTCGAATACGGATAAATCCTGGAGCGCGCCGCGCATCGCAAAGTTTACCGGAACATCGTTACCCACCTGTATCGCCACGTCTGGACCTTTACCTGCAAGCGTTGCGGACAGCAGCACATTAGCGGATACAAGCTGAAGATTAATCGGAACGCCCGTGTCCGATGTAAAATCATTGTCGATCATTTTCTTTATGGTTTGAGCTTGGTCTCGCCCTGATAGTACCCATACAGAAATAGCTTCTTTTCCATTTTCATTTTCTGCTGTACTAATGCTGCTGTAATCCTCGAAGAAAGACGATAAGAATGATGTACTCTCATGGACAATCTTTTCGAAAAAAGTCGCTTTCGCTCTCGGCAAATCTGCACCAGGCGATGTGACAAGAAGATAATCCAAAGCCAGCGGCTGTTCCTTCGCCTGCATCATCCATGTGCTGAGCGCACCTACATTCGTCTTGAGAGACTCCAAGCGTGACGGAATCGTATCCGGGTTTTTAGCCATATCATCCAATTGGTACGATAATGTTTGGAGCAACGCTGTCCGTTCGCTCGCTTTACCGTCAAACCCTTGAAGTACCGAAGCAACCTCTTTAATCGTCTTACTTTGTTGAACCAACTCGTCTATTAACTCAGGAATCCGTTTCTCTAATTGATAGTCCCGGAATGGATCCGGTACCACACCAGTAAAGCTAATGATTTTACGGTAAAGTGAATTCAGCCCTAATACACTGGATTCTACAGTCCGTAATATCGGAGCAAGCTCTCCGAGCGTAACTTCCATCCGCAGACGGTGTTTCCCTTCCGTTAAATAGAACAAATAAGGCTCCTTCTCTTCCGAGCCAACTACTTTCATTTGCCAATCGCCACTGTAATCGAATGAAAGCCTGCTAGCTTCTTTAAATGGAATCTTCCCGTCAACGTATAGTACCCTTGTTGATGAAAGTCCTCTATTTGCCGTTTGTTTACTTTTCATTGCAATTTGATATAAACCGGTATCGGGTACTTCAATTTCCCACTCTACCCACTGACCAGGCATTCTCCAATTCGTACCGCCAATCGCATTCATGCGCATTTTCGACGCATGATAGGGCTCTGATGTAGGTGAACGGTCCATGATCGGATATAGTGTTGAGCTCGACTTTAGTACAGCGTCTTCAGCTTGCAATTTGACGAAAGCATTGGAAACTTCCTCATAGCCGTTCTGCTTATATACGTCCAATTGATCTTTATAATCAATCATCTTCTCCGTCTGAAATAGTTCGATCCAATCGATAACTACTGGCTCTTTCAATGAGGTTAATGACAGAGTATGAATGCCTTCACTTAAATAAAAATAATAAGGCTCTTCATAATAACCAGTTATATCCCGAAGTGTAGCCTCTTGCCAGATTGACTCTTCCGCTTGATCTGGACGAATGTCGTTACCACGGTTATCTCGTTTAATTTCACTATCTTCACTCTTCCAAGCTCTTTGCAAAAAAACGCTATTCGCCTCTGCGAACGGGCTACGCCCATCAATTCGAAGCTCTCGCTCAATATCCGAATTTTTCCCTGATATGTTGAAGTAACGTAGTTTGATGTTGTAGAGCCCCGCGTTCTTCACTTCGAGCTTCCAGCTAATTGTGCCTGACTCGTCTGCAAGCACGGCACTTCCGTTCTTCCCGCTTCCATCCTCGAATGGCGCAGCTTCCATTCCTTCAACTTTCTCATAATGTTCAGCTTCAACTCGAATGACTTGCTTTGGCTTGGCCTCATTTATGTATCCATCGAGATAACGGTCATATCCGTTTGCACTAAACGTCTCCTCGATCGCCAGTGATGATTCACCCGTCCCGATAGTCTTCTCTTCTGCCTCAATGCTTGATGCCGGCGGCGCAATCGCCAATAAACCTATGGCCAACGCTGCTGAACAGCAGATCGCTACATATTTTTTAATGTTGAATGACTGGCGCAATTGAAGCTCCCCTCTCCGTCCTCTTACACGAGCACCTTCAACACAATGGCATGAAGGTGCATCGTATGAGAGCGTTAAATGATACTTACTTCAGAGTTACTCCAAAATTTGCTTCATTGCAGATTCCAATAACGGCTTGATCTTCTCAATTGCCGTAGCAGGTGTTTCTTTTCCTTCAGCCATATTCTTAGTAGCTTCAGTAAGAATAGTACCAGCTTCTGGTAAAACGTTGTAACTCATGTACTCTACATTTTTCGCCATTTCTCTTACAGTGTCTACAATTTCAGCAGAAGGATATGTTGCTTGCTGCGATTCATTGACCATCTCCTGAACATCTGGATAAGCTGGTCTCCACAATGTTATTTCATCCATTATTTTAGCAGCCACTTCCGCATTCTTGGACATTTTCGCTACAGTCCACATGTTTCCAAACGGCGTAAAAGTTGTATATTTCTCTGCTTTCGGGCCTTTCGGGAAGAACACAAAGCCAATCTCGTCCGTCATGTTTTTCTTAAAGTTGTCAACTTCCCACGTGAAATGCAGCGTCATTGCCACTTTGCCATCCACAAATTTCTGGCCGGCTGTATCAACCGCTTTGTGAGTATTGTACAAGTCATAGAAAGCTTGTGCAGCTTCCATCGCGTTCGGGCTGTCAATCGAAACTTTCGAAGAACCGTCTTCCGCTGTATCTACCGAAGCGTTATTCGAATAAACATACATATTGTAAAGATCTTGATGTCCAGCGCTCAAACCAACTGTATCCAGTTTACCGTCGCCATCCGAATCTTTCGTAGCGTTTTTCGCGACTTCARCGAATTTATCCCAAGTCCATTCACCCTTTTTCTGCAATTCATAAGGATCTTCAAGACCTAACTTTTGGAATAATGTTTTGTTATACCACACGCCAAAACCTGAAGGGGAGCTCTCTGTAAGCCCATATTGTTTGCCATCAAACGTACCACCTTCGATCATCCAAGCTGGTACCTTATCTTTGTCGATCGTAATGTAATCCTCAAATGGAGCTATGAAGCCGTCTTTTACAAGCTTCGGGAACGCCCAGAACAATTCCAAGCGGACGATGTCTGCAAAGGGATCACCTGCTAAGGATGTTGTAGTGAATTGCTCAACGTATTGGTTATAGTCGAGTGTTACAAACTCAATTTTTGTATTGTATTTCTTCTCAACCTGTTCAATAACTTCAATCTCTTTTTGGTTATAAGCATCGCGATCCGCTTCTGCAACTGCGCGCGGGTCAGCGTTCCACCATGCCGCAATCTTAATCGGCTTGCCACCCATGTCGATAGCTTCTTCTTCAGGTGCTTTCGTTTCTTCAGGCGCCGGCGTTGCTGTCGCTGTATTCGCAGGAGTTTCTCCTTCTTTATTACCGTTATTACCGCTACAACCTACAATTGTGAAAACAAGTGCGAAAACAAGGATGATAGAAAATAAATTAAGCGCTTTGAATTTTGGCATGCGATTACCCCTTTTTAATTGGAATTTAGAATGCACTTCAAATGATTAGCCCTTGCCTTTCCTTGCTTGCCTCGATTCACCCCCTCAGCTGTAAGCGCATTCACACTTTGGAAACCTTCCCGTCTTTTGCAAAGCGAGAAGAAAGTCCGTACCCCGCTAGAATAATTAGATATATCAACTATCAGGGATTCGATCCCATTATATTTGTTTTTTTGTTTTATGTAAATATGTTGGCATAACAAATTTTCGTTTTTTAACATTAGATATACTTTCACTGATGTTAAAGCTATACCTGAAAGACACCTATAAGCCATATAGCAACGATGAAAATTAGAAGAAGCTGAGACAAAAAAAGTACCCGCTTCTCAGCGAGTACTCGAAAAATTCTATACAACCCTAACTGGCAGGACCAGTTGTTTGCCTAGCAACCCATTCCACGTCAATCTCTAACTTGTTATGCTTCTGTACGTTTCCATTATTAATCTGATCAACAAGCATCGCGGCTGCTTGCTTGCCGATTTCATAAAAATTTTGTGTTATCGTCGTAATCGGTATTTCGATGTTTGCGGAAATCTCATGATTATCAAAACCTACAATAGACAGCTCTTTCGGCACCGCTACGTTCCGTTCAATAGCTGTGCGCACAAGGTCTACAGCCAAATGATCATGCTCTGCTTGAATCGCAGTAACACCTCTATCAAGCAAACGATCTATTAGCGATTGAATGAAATTCAATTTTTCTGGGGATTCATATATTTCCATAAAATCATCAACCACAATTTCCCCATCAATTGGAATATCTGCATCCTTCAGCGCCTTACAATAACCGTAAAATCGATCTCTGACGGAGGTTCTATATTGTAGATTAATACTTGATATAAAGGCAATAGATCTATGTCCTAGTTCAATAAGCTTAGATGTCGCCATGTAACCGCCTTTGAAATTATCAGACGTTACACTTCCTACTGGGACATTGTCATAATACTGGTCGATTGTCACAATCGGCTGTCCGTTCATGTAGAGCGAATAAACGGCATCAAGATTCTTTAACGTACTTACTGGGTATAGTATGATGCCCGAGATACCGCGCTTAGGCAGACTATATATGAGTTCTTTCTCTTTTTCAGTRCTCCAGTTGCTCGAATGGATCGTAAGATAATATCCCTTATCGTCCAAGTACTCCGTCGCACCATGAATATAAGCTAAAAGACTATTCGAGGCCGCATATGGCAAAATCATCGAGATAATCTTGCTCTCGGAGATTGCCGGAGGTGTACGGTTGTCTATTCTTTTGACAAAACTGCCGCTTCCCCTTTTTCGATAGATCAACCCGTCACGCTCCAACTCTATAAGTGCGCGTTTCGAAGTGATTCTGCTTACTCCGTGCATCTCAGCGAGATCATTTTCAGTTGGAAGCTGTTCTTCCACCTTATATTCCCCTGATTCAATCTTGTTTTTCAAATCCTTGTATATCCTACTATACAACGGTCTGACATCTTTCGGCATAACTAGCCCCTTTTCTACTTTGTTCATCGTAAATTAAGTATATCAAATTTTCAAGTATATGAAAAGTCAACCATACAAGTCGGCCTCTAATAACCAATGTTGTTATATTAATATGCATCCCATGCTAAAAGACCTTCACTTTATGCAAAAAAAGGGAATGTGACTAGTCCAAAGACAATCTTCATCCCCTTTTTTTCAMTCCAACAGTCCTATAGCATAACAAGAGAAGTTCTTTCATATGGTCCAATTATATCAGATTATCTATTAACTTTCCAAGTTATCATAGCCTTCCCATACATTTCCACAAAACCTTTATTAGCGAGCTTATATTTTAAAATAAGACAGCTTCTCCAGCAGCTCCTGCACCATATTGCTTAGTGCTTCTGCTGAAGATGAAATTTCCTCCATAGATGCAAGCTGCTCCTCGGAGGCTGCGGCAACGCTCTGAGCATCAGACGAAGCATCCGATGCTAGATCAGCAAGCTGGGAAACACTAGCTGATATTTGCTCTGTGCTAGCCGTCATTTCCTGGGCTGCAGCGGACACCTCTTGAATCTGGCCATTTACTAGATTTATTTCCTCAAGAATAGAATGGAATAACTCGCCGCTCTCCGTAACACTTCTAACCCCTTGCTGTACCTTCTCACTACCAACAGCCATAGCCTGAGAAGCTTTTTTTGTGTCGACACGCACATGCTCTACGAGTCCCGTCACTTGCACCGCTGCATTTTTCGTTTGATCTGCCAGTTTACGGATCTCTGCTGCAACAACTGCAAAGCCTCTGCCATGCTCGCCTACTCTAGAGGCCTCGATTGCTGCGTTGATTGCAAGCAGATTAGTTTGCGCACTAATATTTGTTATGAGATCTATCATTCCACCGATTTCAACAGATCTTTCACCTAGCCGCACAATCGCAATTCCCGTCTCCTCTACGGACTGTTCCAACTCCGCCATCTTGGAAACCGCTTCTTGCAGCTGAATGCTGCCCTGTTTCGTTTGTTCGGCAACCTCATGCGTGGATTCCGATACAGCAGACGAGGAATCTGCAATACGCTGCACTCCAAGCGTCATTTCATTCATAGCTTGAGAAGATTCCGAAGCATAATCATTTTGTTGCTCAGCTCCTTCGGCTACCCGTGAAATAGATTCCGCAATGGTTTCAGCCGCTTTCCCAGTCTGTTCGGCACTTGCCGTTAGCTGCTGAGAGGTCGCTCCAACTGCCATTGACAAGTCTGCCACGAGTGAGAACATTCCTCGGAGCTTATCAGTCATTTCATTGAAATGACCAGACATCTTTCCAAACTCATCACCTGAATGAACTTGCAACTGCTGGGTCAGGTCGCCTTTTGCCATTAGTTGAAGCTTATCCGTTAGTACACGAAGAGGGGACACTACCATCCTCCATATGAGTAAGGACATAATAACAGCTAATACAAACATCGCTATTACCACCGCAATAATTGCGTCACTCTTAGCTTTCGTATACTTCGCCAAAATCGTCTCTTTTTCAACGGATGCTTGTGTATACCAAACCTGATCACTACCAGACATCACTATAGGCTCGAAGACTCGCAATACTTGAACCCCTTTGGAATTCAATGTGTAATCGTTTAATGTTTTCCCGCTTTTCACCTGTTCCCACAATGTAGCCTTTTCAGGAGAATCGCCGTAATGCTGAAGAACAGACTCAGTATTGTTTGGATTGGCAGCGTATATACCGCTAGCAGTTATGAGTGAAACATATCCACCCATTGGCGAATATTTCTCTGCCTCTTCTTGTAAATATTCCAAAGAAAGATCTATCCCGATAATTCCAAGGAATCGTCCTGACTCATCCAGTAACGGCTGGATGACTGACATCATTTGCTTCTGCTCACCCGCTGCTTCATAAGAATAAGGCTCCAAGTATGCAACCTGCTTACTTGATTTAGGCAAAAGATAAAAATCACCTTCTCCTGGTTTCTCATAGTTCTTCAACGGTTCTACGATCATTTTATCGCCTTGCCTGATCACATAAGGAATGAATCGACCTGTGTCATCATCATAGAGAGTTTTATTCACATTCGCTAGATCGTTTTGATCAAATGCATTAGGCTCCCATAGTGTATAGATTCCCAAAGCCTCAGGATGCTGCTTCAGCATTCCCTTTAATAAAGAGACTACATCCTCACGAGAGAGCTTCTGATGCTTTGTTGACTCTAATAATATCTCAGATAGTGCCTTCATAGATGAATCCATCCGTACGATCGTATTTTCAAATTGTTTAGCATATTCTTTACCCGCTATTTGCGCTGTAAGCTCCCCATCATTCAAGCTTATTTCCTTTAACTGTTGAAGATTAATAAGCAAAATGGAGAAAAACACGATTCCAATGAATAAACCAACTACTGCAATAAATTTTACTGTTAATGAAAGCTTCCTATACAGTTCCATGTGCTCAACTCCATTTAGTTTGTTATGACATTAATCGACAAATTACTACATGATTATTATAGGTATATTTACCTATATTAAAATTGCTAGGTTAATCAAGTGTTTGTTGATTATTACTCTATCCTTTTGTCATATAATTCCGTATAATGCAAGATTATAACGATTCGTATAGAGGTGTGTGTTTCAATGAAAAATAGCAGTCCATTAACGGCCAATTTAAATTATTTTTTGTTTTTTTACGTGTTTATTTATGCTGGAAATGCAGTTTACGGCACCTTCCTGCCCGTATATTTCCAAGATATCGGCTTCTCTGCTATACAAATCGGGACGTTGCTTAGTTTAGGTCCTTTTGTTGCGATTCTGGCACAGCCGCTCTGGGGTTCACTCGGTGACCGGGCTAAAACGAAAAATATCATCCTGCTTATTTTACTTGCAGGCTGCGGTATTACGATGATTTTGTACCCTTTGTCTAACGAGTTTACTTATCTATTATTGATGATTTGTATCTTTACTTTTTTTCAAACCTCTATCTTTGCCATAAGCGACACCATAACATTAGAAGTATTGGACAAGAAAAAATCTGGCAGTTTCGGGCATATTCGTATGGGAGGGACGATCGGATTCGCTGTAATGTCGCTTGTGTTCGGTATTATTTCCAAAAACCATATTGGCTCATTATTTGCCGTATACTCTAGCATTATAGTGGTGTCCTTCTTGCTAGTATTAAGATTCCCTAAGGTGGAAGGTCATCAGTCGCAGGGAAGGAAGATATCCTTTTTTGTACTGTTCCGAAACCGGATGTTAATGCTCTATTTCAGTATAAATTTCATACTGCAAATTACTCTTGGGTATTATTATTCGTTTTTTCCGATGTATTTCAAGGATCTAGGCGGAGATAACATTATGCTCGGGTGGTCAATGGTTATTTCATCACTCAGTGAGATCCCTTTTTTATTATTTGCTGATAAAATATTCAAACGTGTGAAAATTCCTTATATTTTATTAGGTGCCGCTGCGGCAACCGCACTGCGATGGTATCTTTTTTCCTTCATCGACGCGCCACTTTGGGTGCTTCCGGTACAAGCGCTGCATGGCCTAATCTTTATCGTCCTGTCTGTAACGATGGCAACTTACATTAATCAAGAAGTGCCTAAGGAGTTAAAGGCGAGCGGCCAAACGTTCAATGGACTAATGAACCTTGGTATAGCGCGTATAATTGGAAGCTTCGCTGGTGGTATCGCAACGGCTAGCTTTGGAATTCGCCGCGTGTTTATGTACAATTCGTTCATCGCGTTTCTATGTATGGTCGTGTTCGGTTTAATCTTCTGGAAAGTAGGCAATCGGAAATCGTCCGTTACAAAACAATCATCCATATAGTCTGGAAATGTAAAAAGGGTTGAACAGGAGTCTAATCCTGTTCAACCCTTTTCTGTCTGTCTCATAAACAAGCCACTCAAAAATTTGTTCGTGTCATCAACTATATTCCAGTTAGCATCCATTCGTTTATCCGGCCTCAGTCATCGTGCTCCCCTGCGAGTGGCGGTACATTTCTTCATAATAGCCTCCAAGCTCTAGCAGCTCGGTATGAGTACCGGATTCGATAATCTTACCTTTCTTCATGACCAATATGCGGTTAGCCTGCATGATCGTTGACAATCGATGAGCAATGACTATCGTCGTTCTTCCTACAGAAACAAGCTGCAGTGCTGATTGAATAAGCCGCTCCGTATGTGAATCGAGATTTGCTGTCGCCTCGTCCAAAATTAATATTTTTGGCTCAAACACAATAATTCTAGCAAACGAGATAAGCTGTCTCTCCCCCGCAGATAAACCACTGCCTCGTTCAGAGAGTCTCGTGTCGTATCCATTTTTCATTTGCAAAATCAACGTATCCGCACCAACAAATTCACAAGCACGAATAACCGATTCCCTGGAAATAGTCTCATCAAACAATCGCACATTATCAAGAATCGAACCCGAGTATAAGTATGGCTCCTGCTGCACAAGGCCAACTATTCTATGCAGTGAAGCTTGTGGTATTTCACGAATATCCGTTCCATCAATTAGTACACTTCCCTGCTGCACATCATAAAAACGGCATAACAAGCTAATTAACGAGCTCTTGCCCGCCCCGGTCGTACCTACGATACCGATCATATTCCCTGCTTCAATATGGAGGTCGAGATTGCGAATAACTGGGCTTTCAGGATTATAGGCAAAGGAAACCTGATTGAAATCAATCCTTCCTTCTACGTCCGATACCATCATTTCATTCGTTACTGAATTATCCTTCACTTCTGGTTCTATCGCAAAAATGCCCCAGATTCGATTCACAGCGACCGATGCCGCTTGCAGTGTATTCCACTGCTGAGTTATATTATTAATCGGTTGAAAAAACTGGCGAATATAAGTAATAAATGCATACAACACACCAAACTCCAGCGCAGAATCAAGAACTGCCGATCCCCCTAGCCAAATTACTAAAGCAATTGAAATATTACTTAAAACTTCAAAGGATCGATTAAACAGCACGTTAGTACGAATCTCACGCACATTGGCTTGAAAATAGGAATTGTTACGCTCAGTGAATTGCTTCCCCTGCTCCCGCTCTTGGTGAAACACTTGAATCAGGTTCATACCTGATAAATTTTCCGCAACAAACGCTACGAGACGAGACAAACGAGTTCGAGCCATTTGATAGGTTTTGCGCATGTACGATCGAAATGCAATAGCAATCAACGCGATAATCGGCAGCAAAATCAAGCAATACAGTGTTAAAGTGACATCCAGCTGAAACATAAGCACAATAATGAAGAGAAGTGTCATCCCGTCTCGCAGCAAGCTTAACAGAACTTGGTTGAAAAACTGATTCAAAGCTTCAGTATCACTTGAAACATGTGTTATAAGACTTCCGCTGGGCACCTTGTCAAAATAGGACATCGACAGCTTCGAAATATGCTCGAACAGCTGTTTACGAATTTTCGCAACGATGCTTTGACCTGCGTATTGCAACAAATTATTTTGTATATAAGTAAATAGCAGACTCAATAAGGACAGTATTAAATAGATGCCGCCGATAACGAGTAGCCCGCTATAGTCTTTGCCAGCCATTAGAATGTCATCAATCGCGATTTTTACAAGAAAGGGCTGCAGCAGCTCGGCAGCGATAGCAATAATCGTACTGAAGAACACGCCAATAAAAGCTAAACGATGCGGCTTAATATACTTTGATAATACTCGAAAGGTAGATATATACTTGGGCTTGACAGCTGGCCCATTAAGTTCAGCTTTCTGATCCATTTGCCAGTTTTTAATGGCCTGCGGCATGCTGACTTCCCTCCTCTTGAATGGCGTGGAGAGTGGCATACAGTCCATGCTGAGCGAGTAATTGCTCATGTGTGCCCCGTTGAACGATCTCTCCTTCATCCATGACGATAATTTCATCGGCATGCTTTAATGCGCTAATTCGATGCGCAATCAAAATCGTCGTCTTCCCTTTCCGAATCGCACGTATAGATTCAATAATGCCGGTTTCTGTAACCGCATCAACAGCGCTAACGCTATCATCAAGAATCATGACAGGCGACTTCTTAATAATGCCTCGCGCCAGACTAGTTCGCTGTCGTTGTCCGCCTGACAATGTTATGCCACGCTCTCCGAGCTTCGTTTCAAAACGATTAGGAAATTCAATAATATTGTTATAAATCTGAGCTTCCTTAGCAGCTTCTTCTACTTCCTCAAGCGTTGCATCCCTCCGATAAAATGCGATGTTCTCCCTAATTGTTGTGCTGAACAGAAAGCCATCCTGCGGCACATATGCAATCTGATTGCGCAGGCTCTCTAATGTAAGATCCCGTATGTCCGTCTCGTCGAACCATATCGTTCCAGGTGGTGGGTCATACGTACGTAGCAGAAGCTTCATTAAGGTAGTCTTCCCGCTTCCCGTTCTTCCCACGATGCCAACTGTCGTTCCGGATTTGATGTCCAAGCTGATGTTACGAAGAGCTTCTTTCGTCGTATCCTCGTATGAAAAGGATAGATTATGAATATGTATGCCTGCATGCTGAAAATCGAGAGCAAGCGCATCCTTTAGTTGCTTAATATCCGGCTTCTTGCTTAATAATTCATTCAGCCTCTCCAGCGAAGCCCGTGACCGCTGCATCGTGTTAATAACGTTGCCGATTTGCTGCAGCGGATTCATCAGCATCCGAATATAGAACATTAACGCAACAAAGCTGCCGAGTGATATCTCCTTCGTAATGGTCAGATAGCCGCCAAGCGTCAGTCCGATAATAAGCGAGAGCGAACCGAGAAAAGGGATTAACGCTTGAAAGAAAGAGGAGACACGCACAAGATGCAGCTGATTGTCACGAATAAGGTCGACCGTCTCACCGAATCTGCGATTCATAATCGATTCTACAGCGAACTTTTTGGTTACACGAATGCCGCCGAACTGCTCCTCAGCTGACTCCGTCATCGCTCCAAGCGACTCTTGAACCTTTAGAGAGCGCTTACGGATAATAGGTCCAAATTTTATGACGATGATAGGAATGAGAAGTAAGGGGATGATGCATGCGACAATTAAGTAAACAGGAATATCACTAAGCAGCAGCATCGTGACCGTAGCGACTAAAAGGATCGATGCCCCAGCCGTCTGGTTCACGCCCATCGAGATCGATTCCCGTACAGAGGTCACATCATTCATAAAGTAACTGAGTAGTTTGCCTACACCATTTTTCGAATAGAAGCTTTCGCTTAATTCAGTGAAATGATTAAATAGCCTTCTTCGAGTCATAAACTCGAATAATCGACCGACATACATGACCAAATATTGCGCTAACCCTCCAATAAGGGCAAAACCCGCCCCTATCCCGAGCAGCAACCAACTATAGTTCACAACATCAGCCTTTGATAATTGTCCCGCTTCAAGTGAATTAGTAAAGTCGCCAAGCACCTTAGGAAACTGCACATTAATGCTATTCGCTATTAAATGAAACAAGATTGAAAAAAAATAAATATGCCAGGTCTCTTTAAAAAAATCAGCCAACAACCTTTGTTGTTTCAAAAGAATATCACGTCCCCTCCCTGTTCAGAATTGAACCATTTTTCCCATTATACACCACTTTCCGGTCAACGGATGATCACCGACGATTTATTAACTCTACTGAAGATCAATTAAATCCAAGCCAATGCGTTAGTTCAGAACCTCTGGGATAAAATGAAAACCATCTTCTCATACTATGTGTGAGAAGATGGAGGTGTAAGTCATGCCCAAAAATGACGCTGATCCCAAGATGGACCGCGCAGATAATCGTGCAGATAAGAAAGACAATCAACAGAATCACGCTAATTTCACTGAAGAAGCTCAGTCGTTGACAAGCAATAAAGCTGCCGATTATGTCCCTAGTTTAAATGGTATATCTAAAGATGAAATTTAAATAACAACGAGGCTGCTTTAACGTTACTATATAACGGGAAAGCAGCCTCTCTAAGAAAAGGAACCCTCTGCGAGCAGTAGATCCACTTAATCCGAGGTAGCCTTTATCGACATCAATTTGTATGCTGTCAACAAATTTAATCATTTGTAATTACAGAGCAAGAGCCTCTTTCCCTTAAGGATCGAGGCTCTTGCGATTTAGTTTATGATCTAAAACTATCCTCAATCAAACAAATCTCCAAAGACGTCCAAAACCGTCTTTTTCTTCTTGTAGGGACGGCCGTATTTATCGTAACCGTGCTTGTCATGGCCGTAGTTTTGTTGTCCAAACCCTTGAGATTGATAGGGTTGTTGCTGCTGTTGGTACTGCTGTTGAGGCTGTGGCTGTTGGTACTGCTGTTGTGGTTGTTGATAATGCTGTTGAGGCTGTGAGTCTTGTTGTGACTGTAATGGCGGGGCTTGACTGCCAGATGTCGACATATTATTTGTCTGCTGCTCCATACTATCAACCTCTTGCTGCATACTTCTCAAGCCTTGCATTAGCTTATCCAGCTCACCTCGATCAAGCCATACCCCTTTACAATCGGGACATACATCAATAAGCACATCATCCTTAACGACCTCACGCATACGCACGTTATCACATACTGGACATTTCATTTGAATCACTCCTTGTATATTGAAGTTTAGAAACAATTGATCTATCTAGTTAGACTATTACGATCTTTAAAGCCATGCAGATTATGTAGCATCCTCAAAGAGATTAATACGTTCTTCCGACGCAAAGGTATAACTATGTTCTCGGCTTACCTTCACAACACGACGATTTGGCCGGCGAATGACAACAGTCGAGTCATCCCAAGCAACAACAATTCCAACTACATCATTTTTTTCGATGGCATCTCTTACTACTCTGACGGATTCACCGCTTAAGCGGAACTGATCCAATTGTTCTTCGCTAATCAAATAAATCCCTCCTGCTGCTTCTTATATTTTGAAAAACCTCAATGATTGCTTGCGCAAATCATTGAGGCTCGCTTCATTATGCGACATGGCCGTCTATACAATCATTAGCCAGCATGCTCTTTGGCGTCATTCGTTTCAAACCATTCATCAAGAACACGTGATGACATTACACGTTTACTAATATAATCGCTTTGCCGGTCTGTAAATTGTTCACGCCATTCAATAGATAATTCGTCGGACAGTTTCACAATTGTAAGCAGCTCCGACCAAGCCACGTAACGTTTGTACCAGAAAAACTGTGGGTGCTCAATCATATAAGGATATAAATCATCAAATTCCGTATGTTTGCAATCTAGTGCACGTTCAAAATGAATTTTAGCAGCAGTCAGCTTCGCATACATAAAATCAGCAGACATTTCCCCCATAACTTGTGCCTCCCCCTCGATCACTTCTGTATCATTATAAGCGATAATGTCGGATGGGAAAAGAGTAATTGTACTGGAATTTGTTACTCAAATGTAATTTCACCATTATCTAATGATGAGATTCGCACGAGCGGTTCCACTCTAATCCCCTGTTCCCTTAACGTTCTGCCACCTGCTTGGAACGATTTTTCCACTACAATACCTAAACCGACCAATGTCGCGCCTGATTGCTCGATTATTTTAATAAGTCCGCGAGCGGCATCGCCGTTTGCAATAATATCGTCAATGAAAAGCACACGATCGTCTTTGCTTAAAAACTGCTTGGATACAAGAATATCAGTTACCATTCCTTTTGTAAAAGATGGCACACGCTCGCAGTAAGCATCCGGATCAGCAAGCAGCGTCTTTTTACGACGAGCAAATACTAACGGTACTCCAAGTGTATACGCAGTTGCGAAGGCAGAAGGAATGCCTGATGATTCCACCGTAATAACCTTCGTAATTCTGTCTTCCACAAATCGCTTTGCGAATTCTTGTCCCATTTCCATTGTCAAAGCTGGATCCACCTGCTGATTGAGCAGTGTGTCCATTCGAAGCACATTATCTGACAATACGGATGATTCTGCCAAAATACGTTGTTTTAATCTATCCATCTTTCATAACCTCCACCAAAATCCTTTTGGTTAACGTACCATAGGTCAGGCAAAAAGTGCAACCTTATCGAAGGCATCTTTTATAATCAAAATAAATCATTGTATATCTAGGTAATATTTTCAAACTAATGTTAAAAAAATAGCAACTTTTACCCTTTATTAAGCGTCTCAAATAGAGAGAATAAAACAGGCCATCACATTAAAAGATAAGCTTTTACAGAAGGGAGAACGATTGATGATGCCTTTTATGGAAAATAAAAACAAAGCAGCACGAATGCTAATCGCAACCTTGTTGATTCTCATTCTTGCTAGCTGTCAAACAGCAATTAAGACTCCGTCAGAAGAACCGTATTCTACCCATACAAGCATGAATAATGATCCATTAGTAGAAGAGGCTGATAGTCCTCAAAAAACATATATCGAAGATAAAGCCAACACAAGCTCGCAAGAACCTTATATTAATAAAGCAGATACTACAAATGACACAAATGCGGAATTGTCGAATTTCCGTGACAAAGACAAAGCAAATGTTGAAATCGAAAGCAATACCTCAAAATGGTCTCAAACCCTTCCCAAATTAAACGGTATGGCAATCGGTGACAGCTCCAAAAGTGTTACAAAGCTATTTGGCAAGGAAAAAGATCGCTATAAGTTTGAAGAGGAAGACGTGACAATTGAGGTACTAGAATATGATGGCTTCGCCGTAGGGTTCGATGAGCATAAATCGATTCATTACATAGAAGTCTATGGCAAGAAGGTTGCTACTGGCTTGAGCAGCTTAAAAATCGGAGATACTCCTGATCAAGCGATAATGACGCTAGGCAAACCAACAACACAAACGACCTTCCTGCTGACTTACATTGCTGAGGGTGCCTTTCTCAAGCTTGACTTGGATCCCGAGCATGATCAGATCGTTTCGATTAAGCTCCTGAAGGAGAGTTAATAACCTAAGCTGCTAAACAGAGTGAGTAACTAAGACCAGTCTAACAGCCACAATCCAAACAAAGCGACTACTAAGATCGGAATGGTAAGTAAAAGACCATATTTCGTATATTCCCGCCAACTGATCGTTATACCACCCTTCCTTACCAATTGGATCCATAATAACGTGGCTAACGATCCCATGGGCGTTAGCTTAGCTCCAATTGAAGTACCTATCAAGCTTGCATAGGGTAAATAAGCGGGACCATTTACCTGCTCAATAGCAAGTGAGGAAATAAGTACAGCTGGCAAGTTGTTAATGATTGATGCGATAAAAGCAAACAAAGCACCTGAGCCTAGTATGCCAATTAATTCCCCTTTGTCCGTAAGTGGTGAAATAGCCGCAGGAAGCCAAGCTACTGCGCCATGAACATGTAAGCTATAGACAATTAAATTCATCGACAAGGCAAATACGATAATTAACCAAGGAGCCTGCAGTATCGTTTGTTTAAATGGAGCACGACCTGCTGCTGCCGAAGCTATCCATTGTACAACTGCACAACTAAGAGCTACTGCAGCTGCCGGTATTCCTATTTTTTCAGAGCCAAGATAGCCTGCCATCATAAGTATAATAATGATCCAAGAGATCCGAAATAATCTTTTATCACCAATGGCCGAAGCAGGCTCCGGGAATAATTCCGGCGCTTGTTCTCGGCCTTCTTCCTGTTTAATGAGTTTCCAAAAATAGCAGCACGTCACACAAATAGTTGCGGCGATAGCTAGTGTTCCAGGCAGAAGCATACGCGATGCGTATTCCCCGAATGGAATGTGGAAGAAGTCGGCTGTCAAAATGTTGGTTAAGTTGCTCATCATTAACGGAGCACTTGCCGTATCTGCCATAAAGCCAATACCTAGCAAAAAAATAAGTCGTCCACTCCGCGATAGCTTAAGCAGTGATGTTACTTCGAGTACGATTGGTACCATAATGAGAATAGTTCCATCATTATTGAAGAAAACAGTAATGAGTGCGGCAAGCAGCGACAAGCCGATAAATAGCTGCAGCTGTCGATGATGAAACCTCTTCACGATATGTAACGCAGCCCAACGAAAAAAACCATTTTGATCAAGTAAAGCTGTAAAAATCATAATCCCGATCAGTGAAAATGTTGCATTCCATACAAATCCCCAAATATACGCAGCATCCTCGATCTTGAGCAGTTGAGCAGCAAATAAAAGGACAGCCCCGATAAGGGCAATAAATGCCTCATTTATCTTTTTCGGTTTAAACAATATGAATCCTAGTGCTGCAATAAAAACAGATACTGAAATGACAATAGACATGTCGGAAGCTCCTAACAAACCTTCTTTGTAATTGGTGAATTATTATGCGAAAAAGAAGTTAGTACGTAAATAAACGAGTTACTTTGTAAAACAATTAGTGATTAAGTAATTGAATAAGCTACTATATAAACGAACAAGATTATGTTATCGAATAAGCTACTATGTAAACGAACAAGATTATGTAAATATACAAGTGATTATGTAAAAATGTCATGCCTGTCCTCCTTCGGACATACCATCTTAATAGAGATGGGTTATCGAACGGGGGACGGAAGACGATGTGGAAACGTTTTGGTAAGGTATTGCAAATTGCATCAACCTACATTGGAACAATTGTTGGCGCTGGCTTTGCCACTGGACAAGAAATTTTACAATTTTTCACAAGATTCGGCTATTGGGGCTCCTTCACGATTATGCTAGCTACGGTGTTGTTCATCTGGCTTGGAACAAAGATGATGCTCATTGCCAGCGATATCAAGGCCAAATCTTACGAGGATTTAAACAAAGCGTTATTCGGTGACAAGTATGGCCGATTAATCAGTCACTTTATGCTCGTTATCCTGCTGGGTGTAACCGCCGTTATGCTGGCTGGAGCAGGCACTATTTTTTATGAGCATTGGAATATATCCTATCAATCGGGGCTGCTTATCACGGTGGTCGCCTGTTATTTTTTGCTTCGCAAAGGGATGAGTGCCATTCTTACGGTTAATGCTATCGTTGTGCCAATTATGTTGATTTTCACAGTGTTCATCATCATTAATACTTTTCAAACACCCGGCGCAGATAAGTTTTTGACACTCAAAAGTGACTATTCTCCGTGGGCAGCATGGGCTGCACCGTTTCTATATACTGCTTTCAACTTGTCAATGTCACAGGCTGTGCTTGTACCGCTAGGATCTCAAATTCAAGATCGTAAAGTTATCATTGCGGGTTCATGGGTCGGCAGTATTGGAATTGGCTTCATGCTGCTGGCAGGTCATATCGCTCTATCGGTTCATATGCCCGGCATTCAGCAATATTCAATTCCAATGGGGGGCATTGCCAAGCAGCTTGGACAAAGCATCCAGTTTATCTATGTTTTCCTCATTTTCGCCGAAATTTTCACCACACTCATCGCTGATATCTATGGCCTTACCCTTCAATTGCAAGAACGTTTCAAATTGCCCCGCAGTGTGCTGACTATAATGGTGCTCTTTGTTTGTTACCTAGCTAGCCAGATTGGCTTTGGCCCACTTCTCTCAACGCTTTACCCGCTATTTGGTGTAATCAGCTTTGGATGGCTCATTCTTATTATTCGGAAGCGTGTGGCATAGGGATAGAATATCGCAGTTTAGATTATCATGATAAAATTACATGTTCAGCTTGCGGCTATGATGCAAAGAATATCAGTAATTTCAGATTGTGAAACTAATGATATTCTTTGTAGGTTTTAAGACGAATTAGTTTCAGAATTTGCAGCTAATTCAGTGGTAAGAGGACACTGAGCGAGCTAACCCATCCATTAAGTTCATCCACTGACACTAAATCGCCGCTCACCCATTTGCGGTCTCATTTAATTTCAAATATTGAAATTAGTTCGTAAAGTAAATAAGACAACAGGAATGGAATCTCATTTCGTGTTTGGATAGGATGAGTATTTGCGACTAAGAGCTGAACAACTATAAGAGCTAATTGCTCAGCTTTCGCACCCATTTACATTTGGATGAGTATTTGCTGACTAAGAGCTTAACAACTATAAGAGCTAATTGCTCAGCTTCGCACCCATTTACATTTGGATGAGCATCGCACTGGGGCATTGCTTAGGCAAGCTGTCTCGTACATGCTCGTGGCAGGTCATCACAATTATTTGTCTATCATTCGAGAGCACGGCTACATAACGGCTAATTGCTCGCATTTACATTTGGATGAGCATCGCACTGGGGCATTGCTTAAGCAAGCTATCTCGTACATGCTCGTGGCAGGTCATGACAATTATTTGCCGATCATTCGAGAGTTCGGCAATTAGCTTCGTTACTGCTTGTAGGCGGCCTCGGTCAAAGTTTACGAATACGTCATCGAGTAAAAGCGGAAGCTTCACAGTTTGCGAAGCCTCCTCCGCCAAAGCAAATCGCATGGCCAAGTACAGCTGTTCTGCCGTTCCGCGGCTAAGCAGCCCACTATCAACCAGTCGCCGTTCTGAAGATTCTAAACGAATACCTGGCTCTCCGGGCGTGGTCAGCACGCGATTGTACTTTCCATTCGTCAGCTGATCAATAAACTGGGAAGCTTTGCGCAGCACAACCGGCTGCCGCTCCTCCTCGTATACCCGTTTTGTCCTTCGAATTAATGCTGCACTTATTGAGAGTACAGCAAAACGTTCTGCATCTGCTTCCAGCTGAGTTAATGTCATCTCTTTCATTGTAATCAGACGCTGCTGATCCTCTTCACTCAGCAAATGATCCAGTGATTGCTGCAATCTCCCCCGCTGCTCAAGCTGCGCCTGCTTCTGCTGTTCGAGCTGTGTCAACTCAGCTAACGACATTTCATGCATGGACTGAAGCTGCTGCTCGTCACTTTCAGCAAATAACTGCTCTAACTCGGCAATTCGTTGCTCAGACATGCCTGCTGTTATTTCTAATTTCAACTGAGAAATCTCCATATCTATAACCGCCGATATACGACGATGCTCAAGTGCCAATTCATACTCGGCTTCACTATTTAAGCCAGCTGCAATCATTTGAGCAGCGAGCTCTGCTTGCAGCTCCTGTAATCGCGCTTCCGAAGATTGCTGCGCAAGCAGCAGCTCTTCACGCCGCGCTTCAATGCGGTGCGCTTCAAGCTCGGCCGCTGCGTGCCGGCGTGTCTCGGCGTGCAGCAGCCGCAAAGCTAGCGCAGGGTCAGCAGCAAGCTGACGAGATGCTTCCTCGAAGCACTCGCATAATGCAGCTGCCTGCGAAGCGAAGGCGACTAGTTGCTTGTCGATAGCGGATTTTTTTGCCGCTAGTCGATCATATTGGTGCAGCCGCTGCACAGCTTGCTCGGCAAGCTCGAACGCTTCGAGCGCAGCTGACGGCGACATCGATGCCGGCAGTGCGCGAGCTGCAAGCCAGCCGGCCCATTGCCGGGCGGCGGCTTGTTTCGTTTGCGCAGCGGCGGCAGCTGCCTCGCTGCGCTCGGCGAGCACTGCGCGCAGCCGTTCTACTCGGCGCGCGTGCTCGCTTTTGTTGTCGATGAGGCGCTGGCTGATTTGCAGCGCCTCGAGACGGGTGTCGACTGCAGCGCGCAGCTGTGTGCGCGCTTGTTCAGCTGCGAGCTTATGCTCAGCTGATTGGTTTGTATGCGCAGCAAGCGGTACAGCAATTAACACCGCTGCCGCCTCCTTAGGCTCCCTTACGAGCAATGTTAAAGCCGTAAATACCTTTAGCTCGCGTGCTCTTAGTTCTTCACCTGCTGCAGTATCCCGTACGGATACTACACCACCTAAACGTGTACGCATTCGTCCACCAGCTGTCGATGCCCGCTCCTGCCCGCTGCCCTCTGAGAACGCCGTTCGACCATCCGATTGATTAGCTCCAGCATATGCAGCATCATTCGTGGAACGGCTAACAGCTCCATTTACCGCATCGCCGCTTGCAGCCTCTGCGACATCCCTCACGCTGCGGCTCCGCATCAGCGCCGCAACAACAAACACCAGCGCTGCTACCGCCAGCGCCAACGCAGCCATTCCGGCTGCGCCAAAACCTTCGCCCGCGGCTGCCCCGCTCAGCGCAGCAAAGCCAAGCGCCAGCGCTGCTCCGCCTGCGCCCGCCGCTCCAGCCCACATCGGCCCGGCTCCGCCTCGGCCCGCAGCTGCCGCACCGCGGCCTCCCGCCTTACTATCGTCGGCGGCAGCGCCAGCGATGCTGGCAGCGCGCACCCGCTCGAGTTCCCACTCGCGTAGTGCAGCATCAAGGGCGTTCCACGCCCCTTTCAGCGCTTCTCTCGTGCGCGGCAGAAGCTCAAACCCATTCTCGCTCTCGAGCTCTCGCCGCTTAGCCTCGCGTTCTATTGCATGCTCCGCTTCTTCCCAAGTATAAGCAGCATCTCGTTCCTGCTGCTTGAGTGAATCCAGCTCGGCCGCAAACCGCTCCTCCGTGCGCATAATTTCCGTTTCCTGCTGCCTTGCGCTTCGCACATAGTCACGATCTGCAACAGTCACATGAAATTCACGTAGTTGTCGTTCCGTCCATTCCGGCGCTATACTGCTTACAAGACGAGCAATCGCATCATCATTTTCGCGCAGCTCCGCTTCAAGCTCCGCGCTATCCAGCTTTAACATACGCATACTTTCACTCGTCTGAAGCAACTGTTCCGTTTCATCTGCTATATGTATAAACTTCTTGTCATAGCTGAACGTTTGTAGTTGAAGCTCTAATAGCAAAACCTTCTGTCGATATTGCTCAACCTCATCACGCCGCTCTGTACGCTGCCTTATTTGATCTTCCCAGCTTTTCTCTTCATAAGACGTCAGACAAGGCGGATAAGCTGCCGCTTGACGTTCCATCAAGAGTTTTTGCTTCCTCATCCATAGAGGTCTTACTGAACAAGCTTTGCTCATCAATAACTGCCGCGCTTCTCTTAGAGGCAGCTCCGCATCAATAGTTCGCAAGGAATGCTCAAGATCATCTGCCAGCTGTGTTAGCTCATTATAAGCCGTTATTGCATCCGTGCGTTTTCGCAAAGCCGTATCGAGCTCATCCAGCGTTTTCAATTGCTGATTGATTTGTTGATTCGTTCCGCGCGGCTTAAACAACGCTTCCATTTCAACCATTAATTTTTTTTCCGCAGCAGCGATAGCCTTTCCACTATCCCAACCCGCTTGGTATAAGTATCTGCCAAGCTCATCTCCGGACAATGCACCAACCTCTTGCAGCTCCGTCAGAGTAACCGCGAACAATTGACGGAAAAGCCGTTCACTAACTCCCCCGAGGAAGCTTCGTTCCCACTCCGCTTGAGTCAGAATAGTATCTGCAGTGAACTGATCAAATTGTTCTCCTGAATTTGACCTGCTATTTGGTGTATTCTTATTGTTAGAAGCTCCCGAGACATCTCCCTCGTACTTTAACGCCCCATCTTTTCCTTCAAACTGCCCCTTCACTTTCTCAAAAGAACCCAATCCGCGAAGCTTAAGCTTACCCGAGCCGTCAGCAGCATATCGTTCCAATACATATTGATTGCCCTTCTGGTCGACAAAAAACAATCGCCCGCCATGCTTGCCGCCATTAACCGGCTCTTGCCGTTCAACAGCTTGTCCCCGTTTGGCAAAGCCATACAGCATGGACCTAATAAATCCAAACATTGTACTTTTGCCAGCCTCATTTGGTCCGTACACGATAATAACAGACGCATCAAGCGGTATCCGCTTCCCATACAACTGACCAAAACCGTCAATCTCAGCTTCCAAAAGCTTCACGAATCTTCCCTCCTCCAAAATTTTATTTCCTCGCCAAATTCCCTTAGAAAGATGGAGCAAGGGATTCCTTGAACCATTGTAGATCGATTGCTTTACACCAGTTTCGTAGGAGGATCTTCTTTTTCATCCAAAATTACAAATGAAAATACAGATAGGAGTTTGTGGTGGACTACTACTTACGATATTTTTTTCATGGAATGATCCTTTATTTGTAAAATAATATGTTGTATTGAAATGATACTTTATATGTGAAAAAGAATTTTTGTTTTGGAATGATACTTTTGTCATGAAAATATACTTTTTAAATAAATTGTCGTTAATTGAACAACCCGGCTGCTCGAGTTTCATTGGATAGTGAGGACAATCTTCATAAGCGTGAGGTTAGGTTCACTATTTTAAAAGCATCTGTTTCACGCCGTCCGAATTAGTGAGGCATACCTCATTACCGATGAAGCTACCCTCACGGGGAATGAGGTTTACCTCACACTACAGAGTTCTGCCCCCAAAATAATTGTAATTAATGAGATTAGCCTCACTAAACAGTGAGTTTCCCTCACTCACTACCTTTATACCCTCCTACTAACCCATTCCAGTAAAAGGGGTCTACGTATTGGAAGAAAATTTCACTTAATTAGTAGAGTCTGAAGCATGCACTACTAAACTCACTCCATCAGCACGATCCAAAGCTCCACTACAAACCTCAGTCAATAAGCATCTAACTCTACTTATCCTCCGTTGCTATTAGTCCCAGAGTCAGCTCCCTTGCCTGCTCCAGCCACCTTTCAGGAAGCTCGTCCCATTTATCTCGAAGCAATCTCCCCAGCTTCACGTTATTAGAAAGCGGGCTAATTGATTCTTTTGCAAATTCACGCCATGCTAAATCGTCACCCGAAAGCTGTTCACTGAGCCGATAAAGCTCGCCTGCAAAGCTGTCTTCCATAGCAAGCTCTTCCAAGTTCAGCTCGATACGAGTATCCACTTCAAGTGTATACACAAACGCCCATGACTCCCCTGAAACAAAAGGTCGACTTTCCTGTAGCTGCTCTAGCAGTGCCCGAACAATATTCGGCTCGGAGAGTTGATTGTGCAACGGACCTCTACCCGTCAAAACAAGACGAAGCATGACAGACCGACCATCCGCTTCTGCAACGAGCTGCTCAATCAGTGTCTCTAACTGCTGTAAAAGCTCTTGCTCAGAACCCGCTGCTTCGATTGACAAAGAATAATCAAGCCAGCGCACCTCGTCTAGCGGTATAAATGATAGCTCTATCGACCGCGTAGCCGTCACATCTACGACATAACAGCCTTTCGCTCCCGTTTCACGCGGATTTCTTCCCTGCGTATTACCTGCATACACAACATGAGGATACTCATGCAGCACCCTTCGATGATGAATATGACCAAGCGCCCAATAGTCAAACCCTTTGCCACCAATAAGCTCATCCAGCGTGCAAGGCGCATAAGGATCATGAGTACCATCGCTATCTACATTGCCATGGAGCAAAGCGATATGATAAGGTGCCTCTGGCTGAATCTGATAGCTCGCCGCTACGTTTTCCGTCACAATTCGTGTGCCGTAGGATCTTCCGTACACAAAAGCAGCCAGCTCACCGCTTTTGCGATAAGCTGGCCGGTATTCCATTTGATCCGCACCAAATACATGCACCGTCTTTGGAAGCTCGATCTCCGCCCTTATACCGTTCAACGGATCATGATTACCGTGGATGACAAACACCGAAATGCCATGCTTCTCCAGCTTTTCCCACTCTCTCACAAGCATAAGCTGCGCTCGCAATGAGCGATCCGATTCATCGAACAAATCTCCCGAGAGCACAATAAAGTCCACCTGCTCACGAATGGCCATTTCCGTTAAATGACGTAATGCAGCGAACGTTGAGTCGATTAACGACTCACGAACCTGTTCTGGCGCTTTCGCAAGACCGCGAAAGGGGCTATCTAAATGTAAATCTGCAGCATGGATGAATCGAAAAGGTACAGCCATTCCATCCCCACCTATTCCGATATAGTTGTTATTGTTGCTCTGTTTTAAACTGAATATATACTTTTTTCATTTGTGCAATGACACGTGTAAGTGAATATACTTTTTTCGCTTTATCCGAGCCAGAACGAGCTAAATTGTAACGATAAGTAGGATCTGTAACAACCTTTTCCAAAGCTAATGCTAAGGCTAGTGGGTCCTCTGGTGGTACCAGCAATCCGTTTATACCATCATCTATCTGCTCCGCAATTCCACCTACATTAGTGCCGATAAGCGCAAGCGAACATAGTGCTGCCTCAGCAAATACTGAGCCAAAGGCTTCTGCACGAGATGGCAAGACGAACACGTCGAAGAACGGCATAAATTCCTCTGGGTGCAGCATATAGCCATAAAAAATAATATCATCATACAATCCCAGCTCTACAGCTAACGCTTCAAGCTCCTCACGAATTGGACCGTCTCCGATAATATGCAGCACAAATGGATGTCCTCTATGCTTTAGCTCCGCACATGCATGCAGCAAAACATCTAGCCCCTTTGCAGGAACAAGCCTGCACACTGTAATGAGCTGTGTTACCGCATTTTCATGTGCGATCGGCTTAAAGCGTTTTTCGTCAAAACCATTCGGGATAACCTTGAAGCGATCAGCATCCTTCACATATTGTGAAATGTAAGTGCGGAACGATTCAGATACAGTAAGCATCTGGTCTGCTTTCGCCTCTAGTTCCCCATAAAGACTCATCAGAAACTGATGCTCGGGTCCACCCTCTTTTATTTTACCGTTCAAAATAAGCTCACGCTCATAACTAGAGTGTATCGTAACGATCAAAGGCGTATCTGGAAATAATTGCTTCATTGCAAGTGCCGCTATTGGATGATGCGCATGAATAATATCATAGGACTTTTTGATGCGCATACGCGTCCACCAAACGTAGTCTCGGTAGGTTTGAATATATTTATCTATAATTACATTTCCGCTATAGACGGTATGATCAAATGTTTCAAATACTACTTCTTCTTGTCCTTTTCCTCTAACCCGTTTAGGAAGTGAGAATAGCTCCATTTGCCAACCAAACTTCGTGAAACGCTCCTGAATATAAGGAACCATTGATGAAACCCCGCCCGGCTGCTCCGGTGGGAAAAACAACGCTTGTAAAATATTCATGATCCCATCTCCTTAAGTTTTGCTTTCGCAAAACTGACTTCGTAAGCATATACTTGGTTTTGCTTTCGCAAAACTGACTTCGTAAGCATATACTTGGTTTTGCTTTCGCAAAACTGACTTCGTAAGCATATACTTGGTTTTGCTTTCGCAAAACTATCTTCATTACCCTCAGATATACGTCTGCCGTAAAACATGATATATTAGAACATATGTTTCTGTAAAGCTACTGACTTAAATACTAGATATTGGTGGGTAACAAATGACAATTACACAATGGTTAACTGGGCCCAATGGACAACTTTTCTCTTCATCAGCTGTTATCGTTATCCTCTTTTTAATGCTCTTCATGTCGTTAAGGCTGTATGTGAGTTATCGCAATAAACGAATTTATCGACTGCTCATCTCAGCGTTACTACTTATAATCGCCAAGCAATGCCTGCTTGTCACTCTCGCCTACCCAGGCTGGTCATTGTCACCATGGTTATATTTAGCATCCACCATATTGCAAATTATCTCTTTCATCATTATAAACTTAGTTTTCTTGAAATTATACACGCTTCGCTCAGCTCAACTGAAAGTCGCTCCTTTTATTATTATGATTGTAGTGACGTTTATAATTGCAGCCATACAATTTTTTATGACGCCTTTTACAACAGATACACTTCAAAGTACTGAATTGCTTACGTTTCCTGCACTCGACTTTTATGAATTAATCGTCATATTCATAATTATGCTAGACACAAGAAATGCTGACATGAACTCTAAATATTATATGAGCCTTATCGTCTTTTTTGTGTGTGAGCTTGCCCGGCTTGCTAACGCCTATATATTTCATGGCTCGCTATCCTGGCTGATCTTACTTAGCCATCTGCTGCCTATCATTTATTTCAGCCTATTGTTTATTTTGTTGTTCGAGTGGGTCATTGAACGTTTAATGTCCACCTATCAATCGTCAATAATGGACGGATTAACAGGACTTTATAATCGTCGTCATTTCTCTTCGAAAGCAGAACAATTGCTGCGTAGAAACAAACCGATGGCTATGCTATTTTGTGATATCGATAATTTCAAAAGATTAAACGATACGCAGGGTCATCACAAAGCAGATCTTGTACTGAAACAAGTAGCGGATATTATTAAAGAGGAATCAAGCGGCATCGGATCAGCCGGACGCTACGGGGGCGAAGAGCTGCTGGCTTGCATAAGCACAGAGCGTGTAAAGCCTGAAATAGTAGCGGAATCCATCCGCCGGAGAGTACAAACCGAAACGATTGTAACGATAAGTATCGGCTTTAGTACAAACAAAGAATCAGCAGCTGTACAGGAAATGATTAAATATGCAGACGATGCTATGTACTTTTCTAAGACAACTGGAAAAAATAAAGTAACGGCATTTAAATCATTGCCTGCCTCCAAAAAAATATGATTTCGATACGATGAGTAAAAGGTGTATTGGTGTACCGATAATAATAGCATCTGCTGCCATTATTGTTTCCGTTACATGGATTGTATCCCCTTCATATGCCTGCAATTCCAATGATTTTCATTCTAATCACTCCTTATTTTGTAGCGGCATACTTTTTAATTACTGGCATAATTTCTGTTGCAATCAACTCTCTATTTATCGCGATCTTATCAAATGGAACGCCGCCAAAATCGATTTGCGCCTTAAAGCGCTGTTGACCAATTAATTCGTATTGGTAGAGCATTTTTTCAATTATTTGCTGCGGGCTGCCGATCAATAATGCATCACGGAAATCTGTAGATTGGGCAAATTGTTGTTTTGGATATCCGCCGCCTCGTAAAGCTTGCATACCAGAATTATGGTTCTCGACAAGCGCGGGCGCCCTCGTCTCCGACGTTTTCTCTTTCTCATGACGATGTGTATGGTCATGACCAATCCAGATGTTAGGGCTCTGCACCACTACAATGTGGATATAAAAAAGCTCAAGAAGATGAAGTCCATTATGAAATTATGCGGTAAAGTGGCTCGAATGCTTGTTGGGCTGGCCAAGAACAATCAAACTTACTGTTCTGCTAAAGTATTTCCGCAAGTAGCTTAAAAGCGTTAGTTCATCAGCTGATGCATTCGCAGGATTATAAGAAGCACGGAGTATCCGGAGACGTTACGCAAAAGGGCTCGGACCCGTTCCGTTAGAAAAACCGACCTCCACCCCTTAAATAGATGTGACGAAGGAACGAACGGGCTTAGATCCGTTGAGACATAGAAGCGGAAATAGCTAAGGGCGACATGGAGACGTGCAACATATGGAACGAATTAGGTGATGCAATAATCACTTTTGTTCCTGCATGCCCTTCTAACTGTTCTAAACTACCGACTCCTCCTTCCCCTCATATTTACCTTAGGGTGAAATCCTGCGAATTCATGAGTCTGAGTGAGGAAATTGAATCATTTCGAGGGAGCATTCCTGCAGTGCGTTATCTATCGTTCCTTATCAAGCTAACAAATTTCATGAATAAATGAGCCTTCGTGAGAAAACAAAATAGTTCATCAGCAATGGGAATACATTCTTGGCCTAATTCGGCAATCGGTACATATTCTTGTCATCCGACAATAAATTAGATTGTTACACAATATATGTCCTTGTTTCTGTTGAATAAAATAATAAGTGTGCTGCCGGCCGATTTTAAAGTATTGGACTCGCTGTGTTAATCCCATACGGATTCCTAGCGCTTTTGTTGAACTTTTACTACGTGCAACAAATACAAGTTGGGAAATTTGAACATACGAACATCAAAGAAGAGGCAGAGCACCTTTTGCCCCGCCTCTTCCTACTGCAATCAAATAACTTACCATATGGCCGCAACCGAGCCCGACGATCATCAACAAGTTGGTAGAACTCGCCATGGCTACCTTGACTGACAGCTGTCAGGGTTCGTGCTTTAGAAATAAATAACTAAATTGTTCAGCCGCATGAAAATTGAGGCGGTTTCGGCACGGGTGGCCGTGCCCTGCGGGTCCAGATTGTTCTGGCCATTGCCGATCAAGATGCCCTTGGAAATCGTCCAAGCAACCGCCTGCATTGCCCAATCGTTCACTTTGCCGCCGTCGGCAAAGCTGCCCACATTGGATGTATCCACTTTCGGCGAGCCGCTTGCCCTCCACAGCATGGTCACAAGCTGCTCGCGGGTAATATTATCAGTCAGATTCGTACCGTCGGAAATATGGTTCTCCACGGCCCATTTCCGGGCATCATTGTACCAGTTGCCCTGACCGGTCGCGTTGGGCGAGCCTGCCTGCCGGTACATCATGGTCAGAACCATTGCCCGGGTGGTCTTGGCCTGAGGCGCGAAGCTGGTAACAGAGACACCGTACATGATGCCGTTGTATACTGCATATTGAATCGCCTCATAAAACCAGTCGCCAGACTTCACATCGGTAAAGCTGGCTGCGGGCTTCTCGCCCTTAGCAAAGACGGCGGTGATTTTGTGGTTTTCGGACACCTTATTAAAAGTGTAGCTGGTCACAGCGCCCACGGACTTGCCGTCGGCCAGCACGTCATTGATGACGTATCCRTTGTTGACCTTGATGGTGAACGTGGCGCTGCCGCCCTTGTCGACCTTTACGTTCGACGGGCTGATGACACCACCCTCGGTCTGGATCACCTTGATCTCATACTGGGTGGCCGCGGTCTCACCCACGGGCTTGATCTCATCGCTGTTTGTGACAGTCACGTGCACTTGCTTGGTGAACGTCTTGCCCACCAGTTGCACCTTGACAGTGATGTCAGTCTCACCAACGGCAACAGCATTAATCTTGCCGGCTGCATCCACCGTTGCGACATTGCTATCCTTGGATTCGAACATCGCGTTTTTCATCAAATCCACTTTGTCCAGCGAATCTTGCACAACAAGCTGAGTGCTCTCCCCCACCTTCAGCGTGGACTTTTCTGCGGCAGCCTCGATCTCTGGCAGCGCCCCGTACTCTACCATATACAGCGCGAACTCGGAGAACGTAGGTCCACTCTTTTGCTCGTCGGTTGCGATCAACTTCAGTTGGGTTGCCGTCAACGGTGTCTCCAGTGCGACAGCCAGTATTCCATTTTGCAGCTTCGCGTTTGTTTGAATGTCGATCCACTGACCATCTTTTTCATATTGAATCGTGACACTGTCCGTTCTTCCTATGAATTTTGAGTCCTCCGTTAGCACCAGCGTATTGAAGGTCTTCTCCCCGGCGAGGGTGATCTTCGCGGTGCTGTCCGTATCGCCGCCACGCGAAGCCCAGCGCGTGGTGGAATCGCCGTCGAACATTTTTTCGACCCCATAGACGGCAAGCTCCGTATACGTTTGATCGGAAGTGCCCGTCGCATTCAGCGCGAGATTACGACCGTAAATCTTTTCCTCCAAATCCACAATGTTTTTTTTCAGTGCATCCCCGCTGGCGATGCCGAGCTTTCTGGCGGCGGCGTACAGCGAATCAATGTCGGCCTGTTCGATTTTGCCTTGGCGGTTGGGGCCGGCGTTGAGCACCAGGACGTTGCCCTCATTCTTGTATTTATTGTACTTGGCTGCAATAGTATACGGAGACATGGACGGCTTAGTGCCATAACCCGTGTGCCAGAACCAAGAGCTGTTGAGCACCAGAGTCGCCTCGAAGGGAAGATAATAGGTCTGACCGCGATAGGTAAAGAGCTTAGGATCGTTGTCGCTTGTCTCCATGCCGTCGCCCAATCTAAAATCAGAGGGGAAATAGTAGATGTTGTCGCCCTCCTTATGATCGGGTATGCCTTTCACCGTGCCATCGGTGCTTCCGATCGTCCAATTCAGGCCAACCTGGCTTTCGGGCTGGAGTTCTTTGACCGTGTCGTATAGTTTGCTAAATTCCCACCGTGGGGCAGCCTTCTCCCAATTGCCGTCGATCCACAGTTCTGATATAACGCCACGACCGTTTTCATCCTTGAGGCCGTATTTGCCGCTCATGATCTCCGACAACTGATTTCTGGCGTACTCGTTGTATTTGGCGTCATTCTCCTTACCGTTTTTTCGATCCCAATTGCTGTCCCACGCCGAGTAGTAGACACCCATATTAATGCCGTACTTGTTGCAGGCGTCGGAGACCGCCTGCAATACATCGATGTGGCTTCCGGACTCCGGATTGCCGACATCGTAATCGGTGTAGGCGCTGTCCCATAGGGCAAAGCCATCGTGGTGCTTGGTCACCAGAAGCACAGTCTTCATACCGGCTTCCTTGGCGGTTTTTACCCACTGGTCGGCGTCGATGGAGGGCGGCGCATATGTGGCGGGAGAGAGATCTCCGTAAGACCATTCGCTCTCGGTGAATGTATTTAGACCAAAGTGGAGGAACATTGTGTATCCCCGATCTACCATCGTCTTCTGGTGCTCGTTGGGCACCACATTCGGTTCCAACTCGATCAGGCCCGTGTCCAGCGGCATATCCGAAGCGGCGGATTCTAGGGCGGTGATCTCGTTGATTTTCATGGCCCCGTTCGTGTCCGTCTTCACGGTCAGCCGAATCTTGCTGGTGATGACAGACTTAAAGAAAATATTCTTTTTGTATGGCAGCTTTGCGCAGTCCACCGTTTTCAGCGTTTTCCACTCCGCGCCTTCCCAGTACTCCACCTGAATGGTCTTGAGCTTGCCGGTAGTCTGCTTGGCCTCGTCTACCGTGATTGTGTTGACGATCTTGGCAACACCGTAGTCGATTTCGATCACCGACTGCTTCTCGCTGCCGTCGGAGAGCCAGGCGGTGGCAGGGTCCTCATCCACCAAATTGAAGGCGGGATTACTGGCGTCGGAATTGGTCGCCGTCGCCTGGGCCCCAGTCGGCAGCGCGTACCGCAGTTGGATTTCGCTGAAGTTCAAGCCTTCCGGAGGACTCACCGTCGTCAATGTCAGCCGGAATTCACTAGCCGTCACTTCATCAAACATGACGGTGCGGGACTGGCCTGAATATACAGGTTTATTTGCATTGGAAACCGCCGACCAGTTGTCTCCGCTTTTATACTCAACGGTAACTGTTTTCAGATTGTTGTAAATGCCGTATTCATATAGAACCAGCCGGTTAATCTTGGCTTCGCTTATCAGCGCTAACTCATAGGTCGCACTGACAGAATCGTTCTTCGTAGCCCACCAGGTGGATTTGTCGCCATCCACCGCGTTTTCGGCCTTCAGGTCATAGTTGCCGTCTTTGTAAGATTCCGACGCGGTAACCTTGGTGCCAAGCGCATAATTTGGATAGTTCACCAGACCACCCATTGCCTGCGTCAGCGCATTTGTGGCCTCTGTCATGGCCGCTTCATCGTTGGAGTTCCCATCGATGAGATTCTTGGCGCTGTACATGGCGACGGCTAGTTGTGACCATGACTGCTCGGTATAGTCGTTGCTGTTCTTCTTCAATGCCTCGTTGTAGGTCTGGATCAGTGTCAGGAGTGGCCCTTCATCCATTTGTACACGGAAAGCATCAATATAAAGGTTTTTATTTTCTAGATTCACAACCTTGATGGTGTGCTGCTGATCTTGTGAAAGATTGCGAATACTGTAAATGGTGATGTAATCATGCTGCACTAACTCATACGCGTCCAGAATTACTGGATCATTTTGATCTAAATAGACAGCCATTTTCCCTGCTCCGTTATTTTTCTCAACTACAAGATCAATGCCAGTGCCGCTAAATTGATATTCCACTGCATCATTGATCGTTGTCGTAGATTTTACACCGTCCTGATAAGCATATTGTCTTCTCATGTCATACCAACTGCCTGTATATTTGAGAACGCTGTTACTGCTGTCGGCCATATATGTCATTGGGATTTCTTGACCCGAATATGGACTTGTCGAAAAAGAAATATCGCCGACATTCTCACCTGCTGCCGCTTTTACCAAATAATCATGAAGCGTCTTGATGTATTCAGGGTCAAGCGTATATTTTCTTGGGTCATCCGGACTTACTGCGCTATCAGCGATGCGCTTCGCTAGATCTTTATTGGTTTGTTTGATTTTGAACATCAGCTCGTAATCCTCTATACCGTCCCTTTGTGCTTCATAACGAAGCGAGCTTTTGACTCCCATATTTTTCGTGTCTGGATAGACAATAGCGGAATCACCACCCCATGGTCCTACATACCATGCGTTCCACGCCCAGTGTAAAGCACCTTGAACACCATCTTGGCTTAGATTCCAGAACAAAAGCCTGCCCGTTAAAGTGGGCTGGGTCCAAAATCGGTTCAACCATGGAGGTGTATTTACTTCACAAGTGTAAACCCACATATCTTTGCCGACCAATTGCTCCGCTTTGTACAGCTCTTTCTTCTCTTGGAAAGCAGGTGTTAGTGGAACCCATACGTCTACATGAGGCTTGCTGCTTTCTGCCATCAGTATACCGTTTGGATCTGCGTCCATCGTTTTAAACTTTGGCGCAACCTCTTTTATTTTTCTAGCCACATATGTCCAGAAATTCTTTTGGCTATCTGTGATAGGCTCATCTAAGATATGCTGATACCATGTGAGACCCTTATCCTTCCACTCTTCTTTTTCTTCCACATGCTTACTAAGAGCAGTCAAGTAATTAGTAATAAATGCATCTGTTACTGGTAATTCTTTAGGCACTCCTGTTTTCCACATTTCGGCTGATAGATGTTCCTCATTAGGCATGTACTTTAGTTGTCTTATCAAATGAATGTTAGCGAAATCAGTGACACCCCTATCAATAAATGTCTGAACATATTGATCAAACTTCGACCAGTCAATTTTATCAGGAATACCCGTTTCGAATGCTTTAAGATCAGTTCCAGTCGCATTCAGTAAGAGGTCTGTTCGTATCCATACCATATTCTGTCTGTAGTCCGTCATTGTTTTGGCATAATTATCCATTAGTTTGAACCATTTATCACTGTAAGTCTCCACTCCATAATAGTACTTTCCTACGTCATATCCCTTCTCATTTACTCCTTCACCGTATTGATACCCATCCGACCCAAAACCATTGGTCATGGACCATTGATAATTGATAAAATTAGCTTCTTTGGTCTTAGGGATTTCAACATTGGCAACTTCAACACGAACAGGTACTATGTAATCTCCTAGAGTTGTCTTTACGTTAATTGTACCGCTATAAGTTCCAGGTGCTGTAGCTGTAGGAACATAGTTAGTAATAAAAATGGGCTGGGTTGAATTGGCTTTTACTTGCATGGATACTTCGTTGGATAGCGGATCAGGCATCTCAGATTCTGGATAGATAAGCCCCCCCTCTCTATCTGGAAAGATATAATTCGCTTTAATCGTATCCGTTAATCCGTATTCCACAAAATGATAAGCTAGATTGCTTCCAGCTATTATTTCTTTTGATCCGGATTCCAAATCTGAGAATTCAACTTTGGTAATTTCAAATGCCTCTTTATTTCTCACTGCGATTATAGCGCTTTCATATTCGTTTTTAGCTGACACTAAGGAAATGTTTTGGATTGGTTTAGCGGGAATGGTGCTGGTTCTATACACCGTTTTCAACGAATTGACCACCCAGAAGTCAACCATTTCACTAGCAATGTCACTAGTTATACCACTATCCGTATTACTTTCGGTGTCACTATCCGCATGCGCAGGTAGAGATAAGATGGACAAGAAAAGACTTAAGGAGAGAATGATACTTAATAATTTCCGTCTCATTAATAGACCTCACTTTCATTATTAAAAAGATTGTAAACCCTGCTTCTTTCTCCGTCCGCCTCTCTTTCTCTTTAGTAAATTTTCCGTAAGCCAATTACAGCGGTTTGAATCGTACTTCTCGATTTGACTTTCCCCTTTAGGTTTACGGCGCATACGATCTCCACTCACTCAAACTCACAGACTTTGACGAAGTACATCCCCTTTACCTCTGACTTCCTTCTTTTGAAATGGAAGTAGGTCACTAATCGCAAATGGAATAAAGGTCTTTAAATTGTTTCGAGAAGGCATCTAAATGAACAACCTCTTTCGTGACCCTCGCCTGTTCCGCTGCAAAAGCCATCAAATGACTTTGAACCGAAGTCTCTCCCGAGGTGAGTCCTTTGCCGTTGCTATCGCCTCTCACCAATCTTATGAAATCCTTAATTAAGCCGCCGTCGCCTCCGCCATGACCCATATCATCACTTAAAACATCAAGCGAGATCAGTTCTGGTTTATCTTGATCGAATCGGATCAATTCGATCTCACTTTTCTCCATCGCACCGCGAATTTCACCCTTTGTGCCCATAAGCTTAATTGTCCGAGTGCAATCCTTCGTGAATGCCGACATCGTGAACACTGCGGTTACTTCGTTTGCAAATTCCATATTGACAACTTGATGATCGACAACGTCGTTATCACAATGATAGACACAGCGTCCGTATGGACCTTCCTGCAATGCTTTTAAAAGTGATTCATTACTCTGATCATCACTGAGAGCCCATTTTACCCAGCTATCTTCTTCAGTAATATAAATGTTCGGAGCATAATACAAACAACTATCCGAAACGGGACAGCCGTCCGTGCACCTGGTTGGTGCTCCTTCCGGAGCATTCTCCTCTTTGAAATGCGATAAACTGCCAAAGGACGATACGCTGACACAGTCATCACCTGCGAGCCAAAGCAGAATATCCAAGTCATGGCAGGATTTCGCCAATATCATAGGACTAGATTCAATGGAGTTACGCCAATTACCGCGCACATAGCTGTGTGCTTGATGCCAATGTGCTACATTCTCATTATGTTGAATCGACATGAGTTGTCCGATCGAACCCTCATCCAACAACCGCTTAATCGTCCCAAAAAATTTCGTATAGCGCAGCACATGGCAAATCGATAAAATTTGTCCTGAATTTCGCGCCTTTTCTCCCATATCGACGCATTCCTGCGGATCTGGCGACATTGGCTTTTCCAACAAGACAGGATATCCCGCTTCTAACGCTTTCATCGTCGGCTCATAATGCATCTTGTCCTGCGTGCAAACAAGTACCGCATCAGCAAGCTTCGGCTGTGCCAACATATCTCGCCAATCGGTAAAACACATTTGGTCTTCGATACTGTGAGCCTTCTTAAATTTATCTACACGATCACTGTTTGGATCCGCCACAGCTACGAGCTGCATTTCATCAGGATGACTCAAAGCGTAATTGGTGTAGATCATTCCTCGTAAGCCAGCACCGATTAAGGCAACTTTGATTTTACTCAATATCTCTCAACCCCTATTGTCATATCATTATTCTATAACTGCTGCGGCCACGCCGATCATAAACTTTATTTAAGTAATTGCTACTCCACCAATCCCGTCCGTTCTACGCTTTCCAGAAAATAGCGCTGTGCAAACAAATAAATAAGCAGCGGTGGCAATATAGTCAAGAAACTAGCTGCCATTTTGATTGGTTCAACTACATATTGCGTCATCCCTGATGTTTTGACCAAGTTATCAAGCGATAAACCTAGACGTGACATTTGTACGGCCAGCGGCACATCCTCCGCCCCCCCTAAGAACATACGCGGCATATACGTGTCGTTCCAAGTCCATACGAAGGAAAATAAGAAAACAACAATAATAGCTGGCATGGCTAGTGGAAACATAACCTTAATATAAAATTTAAGCGCGGTGGCACCATCGATTTTCGCAGCCTCTTCGAGCTCCTTTGGCTGGGTCATGAAAAATTGCCGATAAATGATCACAAACAGTGATCCTTTTACTCCAAAGCCGAATAATGCTGGTATGACTAACGAGATGAGTGAATTATCCAAGCCAAGCTCTCGATATGCGAGAATCAACGGCAAAATAATAACTTGCGGCGGGATGATAAATGCGACAATCAGTAAGCAAAATATGAATCGTTTGAACGGGAATTCAAGACGAGCGAATGCATACCCGGCAAAACCACAAGAAATGCAATGAAAGATGGCTACAGACAAAGAGACGATGATGCTGATCATTACCGATTTGTCATAATTCAATACATTCCAAGCAGCTGACAGATGCCCCATATATATCGATGAGGGAATCCATGTAATAGTCGGATCGATAATATCCTTGCTGCTCATTACCATCTTGACGATCATTTTCAAAATAGGCTGTATATAAATATACGAAATCTCCAGAAATATAACGTAAAGAATCACTTTAAACATTAAGCCATTATTGATTTCCCGACCTAATAGCGCGTATCGGATTTGCCGAACTCTGTTCTTGACTCCCGATCTACGTCCAAGCTTTCGCTTGATCGACCATTTACTCTTGATGTCATTCACTTTAGTTAACATGAAATACCTCCTTTATCGCCGCATTCCTGAGCGCTGTCGGCTGATCCTAACGTAGAAGAGAACGACAATGGACAGAAATACAATAATGATCATAAAATAAATCCAAACTAAAGCACTATTAAAGCCATATGATCCTTGACCGCTGCCGATCAAATCCATTATTGGATTAAACGGATAAGTGAATAAATCCACGACCGTATAGATCAAGTTCAGCAAAATGAAAGGAGACATCGCAGGTAACGTAATTTTCCAAAACACTTCCCATGGCGATGCTCCATCAATACGAGCGGATTCATAGGCAGAAGAGGAGATTGTTTGCCGCCCCGCCAGAAAAATGATGATCTGTACGCCTGAGAACCACAATACGAGTACAAAACGATTCAATACTTGTTTAATTGGATTCGTCCATGAGCTATCTCCGAGAAACTGATCCAAATAGCTGGATAGCTCATATCGTTCAAGAAATCCGAGGCTTCCTTGACCTTGATTGATGAATTCCGTTAGTACATACCCTGTCGAGAAGATAACAGGCAGAAAGAAAATGGCCCGAAATAGCATTCTCCCAGGCAGCTTCTGGTTCAGAAGCATAGCTAAGAATAAAGAAAATACAAGGATGATCGGAATCATCACAGCCGCTTCCTGAAAAAAAGGAATAATATTGTCATACAACGCCGAGCTCTCGAACAATATACTTTTGAAATATTTGAGACCCACATAGTCATATACCATTTTTTTCGGAAGCACTTTTACGTTATGGAAACTCATGTATAGTGAAAATACGAGCGGAAAAGCTAAAAATATCATAAAGCCAAGCAGCCAAGGAAAGATGAATAACATGCCCTCCATGTTCCGAATCGTTTTTCCGCTTAAAATTCGTTTTTTCATCGTTTCATTCCCCTCCCAAAGCGATAAAATCTTTCGCCTTCACGGAAATTCCATCACTTGAGTAAGGGACGTCCTTGTAATTCACGATAATTCGCCTTCCGTTCGAATAGGTCGTTTCGAATACATCCTCCGTCAGCTTGCGGTGCCCTACAATAAATTTGTTATGCAAACCGTTTAGTGCTTCATTGTATTGCTGGTATAATGACACCATTTCTTCCATCCAATCTTTATAATTGGTGCTGTAAAAGTTACTTAATGACCTGGACTTCAACAGCTCATTCGAAAGCGCATGCGTAATTAAAAACGATGGCTCAGCACCGTATTCAATACCCTTCAAGTAATTGTTTTTATAGTCTCCATTCAGATTGGCATAATTGTGTGAATAGGATACGAGCCCATGCAATGCTATTTGTTCGAAAGGTACGATACGATCGACAAACATATCATGCGAATAATCGCTAAACATGCCATACATATGATCAACATAACGGGCCGTATACATATTGCCTGCATCTACTCTTACATTGCCGAGTGTTTCTTTTGTTTTCTGCATAATATTTTGTTGTACTTTCAGAGCTTCCGGCCGCATCACTGCGATTTTCTCGTTGTAATCCGAGTTAAGGAAGGTACCGATCGTATGCCCATACAAATAACCATCTACATTTAATGGTTTGACCTTATCTAAATCCTTATCTATAACCTTCTCCATGAACTTCGGACCGACGATCGTAAGAGCTGACACTTCGTTGGTAAACTGTACGACTGTTGAACTTAAATCTCTTAATCCATCCCTGCTTTTTCGGAAGCCATTTCCTCCGGAGTTGTTAAAGGAATACGCGCTACCATCCAGATAGACTGGAAACCCTTTGGAATGGGCGTAATCGACGAATGTCTTCATACCGCCATTGCCCCCAAGTTTACCGTCAACTGGAAATTGAGACCCGTATTTGCTATAACCTCCTTTTTGCCAACCCATATAGGCAATCGACATTTGCTCAACACCAAGACTGTTCAATTCCTGTACAATTCCTTTGGCTTCAGAGGTTGTCGTAAGTGGCAAATAGGAGTCCCAGAGAAAGCCCTTTTCTATATCTCCTCCAAGCAGATTTAGATGCAGCGGTATTTTCTCACTGTTACCTTGCAGTTGGTTCATACCTGATTCTTCCATCAAATAAGTTCTGTAGCGAACCGCCAAATCAACATAATCTGGATTGTCACCACTGATAAAGTAATATCGCGTAGCCCGGTCTCCGCCAATCAGGTCTTGATTATACGTAAAAAAACCATTAAATCCTTTCTTGTCAGTTGTTTGGAAAAACTTGAACCGGAATTGGTGCTCTGTTGTAGCCCAATTGTATGCGCTGAATGACTTGGATGGAACGGCAAATATATTGGCGTATTCTGCACCTTCTTGCACAATACCGAGTACGGCTTGTTTACCTGATTTAATACCGAATATCGGCATTTTGACTGGTTGCCTATTAGAGAAACTAGAGCTGTAAGCCCAATCATCACCGTAGACACGTTCATTGTAGAAATTGATCAGATTCGGCTGATCCTTCTTAAAATCGATCAATGCGCCCGGTCCATCAGGGATAAGTAAAAACCCATTCTCATGATCCGACGTCTCCGCTCCGAGGAACGGGAACAAACGAATAGCGACAAGTCTAGCTTTCTGATCTTTTGTTTGCCCAGATTCTGTTTTCGAAATGATTTTCTCGTCTATAAGTCCGTCTTGCAATATCTTGGTTTCTACATAATCATCCTTCAGCCTTACCTGTACAGGAATGACAAATCCAAGATTAGGAAGCTCGTATACGATTCGGAACCCATCCTCTGTCTTCTTAAATGATGTCACTTTACCTTGTTGTGCAATAAAATTCGATTCAACATCCAAATCCTTTCGGACATTAAATTCTACATAACGCATCATAAAAGGAGATTGTAAATGTTGTTTCCAAGCTGCCGTAGTTTGCTCATCGCTCCATCCATCAGGATTAGGATAAGACCTCCATATCTCTCCGGATGATTTATCTGTCACGGTAAAATGTCCGGTTTGTGGATCAGCCTTTAATTGTAGTCGGTCACTCTCCGCCATAGCTTGGAAAGAGCTCTCATCCGGTAACGGCGATTTTAAGACGTCTCCTTGACCGCTTTGTGGGGCCACCGTTTTCACTGGCTCTTCCTTTGCCACTTCAGCAGTTACCTGTGTGGTTTCCGTTTTCAGTTCTGTAGTCGCTGGAGAATTCGAATCCTCCGGTCCTGTTGCCGTCTTCTTATCCTTGGAACCCGCAATAACAAATATAACTGTGACGGAGGTGATCAGCACAACTGCTAACAAAGTAAGTAGCAGCCAGCGTTGTCTAACAATCCTCTTCATCACATCGTCACCTCCTGATAAATCGTATAAATGAAGTTAAGCAACTCGGAGGACAAGCCGATAAAGATGAAGATCAGCACCCACAATATAATTATGGCAAAACTCGTCAGCAGCACATTAACGATCGTCTCTCCAACACTATAATTTTGAAGGGATTGGATATTCCAAAAAAACAACATGCCGCTCCATATGACCATAGCCATTTCAAGAGATTGATAGATGGAGGATTCACTCATCGTCATGACATTGGATACAAGAGCTAAAGGCAGCCCTAGCATAGCAATCGGCATCAATGCGTAAGCACTCCMTACGAAAACATCCTTAAAGCGAGCCTCACCTTGATAAATAGAGCCAATTAAAAAATTACATACGACCCATGAAGTCCATGTAACGATAAAAATCGTCAAGATCGAGGTGCTGCTTTGGTCCGCTTTTGKAATTGGATTAAATGTGAAGCTTGTATAATACGTTTTGACCAAAAGCATTACCACTACGGTAACAAGTAGAATTATGGCGCTAATATAGCCCCCCCGATTCAAATATCGCAAATCACTAAACCCTTCCAGTGGGTTCTTCAAGATGAAGAAGGTATGCTTGAGTTGACGAATCAGATTGAATTCCTTCCACTTCTTTCGGAATCTGCGCTTGAGCCGGGATTGAATACGCGTTTTTTTATTTAGCCTCGACCAAATCATACATGCGATAGCAAAGATAACTACACTATTAGCGAGCAATGGAAAATTCTTTTGGAACCATTGCAGTCGAAGTTGCCAAAAGGAATCGGAATAACCAGTCGAATCGCCAGCCCACTTGTAAAGCTGCCGCGCTCGATCAAAGTCTCCTTTATAGAAGGCAGCTTGTGCCAGTCCTTTGTAAGCAGGCGAATACAAGGCATTCAATTTAACAACATTATTCCAATAGCTTTCACTTTCCTGATATTTACCATCTTGCGACAACTTATAAGCGGTATGAACCGCAGCTCCGAATTCGGTTGGCTTGAACACTTGAAGTAGATTAAGTGCATCGTCCAATATAAATAATTCGTTTTTCGAATTAGAAGCGACTGCTACTGGACTTTGATTGATGCCAACCTGTGGAGTACCTACAGAGACCGGACCGACCCAATAAAATAGTAGTTTCCCCATTGAATCGTACTGCAGCACAATATTCCCATTTTTATCGATGACCGTCATATTACCGTTCCGATCGACTGTAATATCGGCTAATTCCTGTTCCTTTTTCAATGAAGAGGTATATCTGGTTTTCTGCCCAAACGATAAATTCTTCCACATATTATTGCCGCGAATATTTAGTTTTTTCACCTGCTCTGATGACGATCCCGATACGGAATAAATGAATCCGTCCGAATCGAGGTCAACACTGCGGATTGTGGACGGCAGCAGTTTAACTTGTCTACTTAGCTGTTCCTTTGTGTAGAAGGCGACTCGTATTTTTTCCATCCAACTAGCGTCTGTCGTATTCGTCCCGAAAAACCCATAAAACTCTCCACTTGGATTGAGTTGAACGATCCCTTGATAACCACCGCTGGACACGACGTACAGGAAGCCTCTCTTGTCGACAACCATATTCTTTGGCTCGTAAATAAAGGTGTCATTGATGAATTTTGATTTCGGACGCAAATATTGTTGTACGAGCTTGCCATCCTTATCCAATCGAACGATCCGTTTATTTCCAGTGTCGGCAATATAAATCTCCCCATTGCCCGTAACGAAAATACCTTGTGGCTGGTTTAGCGGACTGTCCGGTATCGTCAATTCTCGTACAACCTCTCCATCAGGAGAAAAGTGGACAATACGGTTATTATCCGTATCCGCGATATAGATATCATCTTTGGAGTCAATAAAAACATCTTGCGGTCTTTTAAGCGGTGAATACGTTCTTTCACCTTTTTCATTCACGATATATATATCTCGCGCTATTACCTTTGACGGTTCATAAGCAGGCTGCGTAAATATGGTCCGATTATAACTGTCCTTGGAAAAGGTTGTATAAGGAACCTCCGCTCCCACCGTTAGTGGAAACACGGTCAACGCAATCAAGCAAACGAGCGCAAGGACGATCTTGTATTGGCTTCGATAAGCGTGCATCGTTTCGCTCCCTTTCGTTTACTTGATTCCTGAATGCGCCATCGTGGCGATAAATTTGCGCTGGTTGACCAGAAAAATGATCAGTGATGGTAAAAACATAATGAGTGCTCCCGCAGCTGCTGCACCTTGTCTAGCAACTGAGTTAGCCAAATTTGATGTCAATGTGCCCATGTAGAAAGGCAATGTTTTCATCGCATCGTCCTGCATGAACAGCGCTGACGTTTCGGAATTTCCCCACGCGCTTTGGAACGCGATAATTGTAATTGTCGCCATAGCTGGCGTGACCAGCGGAATAACGATACGTAAAAAAATACGTACTTCCGAAGCACCGTCAATTTTAGCAGCATCGATCAGTTCATCCGGAACTTGATCCATGAACTGTTTTAACAGAAATACACCGACCGGCAGCGCGATCATGGGCAGAACATGCCCGAGATACGTATTCATGATTCCTAAACTTTGCACAACAACATAACGAGGTATTGCAATGGTCTCCGTCGCGAATAAAAGTGAAACCATAATCGATCCAAAGAACAATTTATTCCCTCGGAACTTATGCTTTGATAGCGGATAGGCGCATAACGCCCCTGTAAACACCATTCCGATTGTAGCGAGAACTGTCACGATGACACTATTGAAAATATAACGGCTTACCGGTATAGCTGTACTTTGCGTCAGCGCTAACAAATCAGTGAAATTTTGTAATGTCGGCGCTTCTACGATAAATGTGGGCGGGAACAATAGCAGCTCGTGAAGAGGTTTAAATGCATGATTAAACAAATAAACGAGTGGCAGCAGCATGAAAATAGACAGTAATGTCAACATGATCAATATGACGAATTGTGTTCGATCGATACTCTTTACCTGTGCGAGCAAATCTTCAAGAAAGTAAACAAATCTCTTACTAATGGTGGGTTGGCTCAGCTTCATTCCTCATCCTCCTTCGGAACGAATAAGAGGCGGAGCAGTTGATTCAGCAATAACATAATAATGAGCAGCACGATTGAAATAGCGCTCGCATAACCAAGTTCATACCGTATAAAGCCGTAATCGTCGATATGGCTAATCATCAATTGGCCTGCATAGTCCGGTGTTGGATTACCTGCCATTGATGTGCCGACTCCCCCCGATTTCAGTGTACCTACGATAGAAATGACCGCTGCAAACAGCATCTGTGGTTTCATTGACGGTATCGTTAAATACCATATTTCTTGCAATCTGCTCGCAATACCGTCAATTTTGCCCGCCTCGTAGAGCTGCTTGTCGACACTTAGAATACCGGCGAGCAAAGCAAGGAACCCGATCCCCATACTGCCCCAGATCGATACAAGAATCATAATGTTCATTAAATAATCTTTATCCGCAAGAAAAAGGATCGGCTTCTCGATCAAACCAAATTTTAGTAAGAAGCTATTGATATACCCAGTACGATCACCAGTAAATGCCACCTGCCAGACGACACCGATCGCAATTCCTCCCGTCAATGAAGGAGCATATATTGCCAAGGCGTACCACATCCGTAATGTGCTTGGCAGTTGAGCGATAAACCAAGCTAGCAAGAAAGCGCATATATACCCTAATGGTCCTACAAACAAGGAGAATTTGAACGAATTGGGCAAGACATGCTGTAAAAAAATAATATCCTGTGAAAATAAGTTTTGAAAGTTCAGCCATCCAATCCAAGTCGGAAATTCGATCGCGTTAAAATAAGTGAAGCTCAGCATGAGCCCTACCGCGATAGGTATGACGATAAAGATGGCGAACATTGCAAAAAAGGGCGTAATAAATAAATAAGATAAACGGTCTCTCCATATATCGGCCAACAAGTCAACAATCTTCGATTTCGTATTTCTCTTAACCTTTCGTACTACGACTTTTTGCTCCGGGAGATGCTGCGTTTTCGCATGCGCTTTACTTGACATATTGTTCCGCACCTTCCCAAGGCTCCACGATCTGCGGCAAATCTAGCGTCTTCAATACTTTGCCGTTCACGTCGATAATCTTGAATTCTCTTTGCTTTCGGACAAGCTCCCTATTGATTTCTCTCACTGCTTTCTCTAACGAGAGTCGAGGCGTCTCACCATCAATTACCGCACGGTTCCATGCAAATCCAAGCTCACGTGAAGCCATATAACCGCCAGGTACATTTGGAAACTCCTTCATCCATCGCCACTGTTCAAGAAATACTTTCAAATCTTCAGGGTTCCACGGCATATTGGCGAACGCCTTTATATTCGATGAATTCCAACGAAACGCTTCACCGCTATACTGTTCGAGATCCAAGCCAAACTTCGTCTGGATTTCATCTGATAAATACCATTGCAAAAATTCCCACGCCTTCGTCCGTTTCTTCTCTGGAGTCGCTTTGAACATCATTGAGCTTACCGATTGAGAGCCTCCAATCCATCGGGAAACCGTACCATCTTCACTTACTGTTCCAGGAACAGGCGCAATAGCCCAATCTTCCATAATTTCCGGCGCGGCAACTAGTAACTGCATATATTGATTAAAATCTGCGATCCCAATTGGAATCGTTCCTTTGCGGAACTGATTGTAGAAGCTTTGTACCTGCTGCTCTAGACCATGCATATTGAACAAATCAGTCCAGCGTTTAAATGCGTCGAAGGCTTCTGGTTTATTAAGTGCAGTCGATATCCCATCGGGTGTAAACAAATCCGCACCGTTCTGGAAAAACAAATACGAAAAATCACCAGGTTCGATAAAAAAGTTGTATTCATTTTGCAGCAATGTCGGGATCATATTGTAAACATCATCC
>NZ_JBFUHJ010000019.1:0-46287 GCF_056402455.1 Paenibacillus sp. P4_A7
ATCCATCATCAGCATAACGTTTAGCCCGCGGTCTCGAAAATATTCTGCAATCGTTGTAGCAATCAAAGTACCCTTCATCCGAATTAATGCAGGCTGGTCAGATGTAGCTACGATTACAACTGAACGCGCTAAGCCTTCTGGGCCAAGATCCTTCTCGATAAATTCGAGAACTTCTCTGCCGCGTTCACCGATAAGTGCGATAACATTTACATCTGCTGTTGTATTTCGAGCAATCATACCTAACAATGTACTCTTTCCAACACCGGAGCCGGCGAAAATACCAACCCTTTGACCTTGTCCAACTGTAAGCAGGCCATCAATCGCACGCACACCTATGCCAAGCGGTTCGACTACACGAGGTCGCTTTAGTGGATTACTCGGTTCATTGTGGGTAGAGTAATGCGGCATTCGGCTTGGTAAAAAAGATCCATCAAGCGGATTTCCAAGACCATCCAGCACCTTGCCAAGCAGTTCAGAGCCAACTTGTACCGTAAGTGGTTTACCTGTTCCTACAACATCACAGCCTGGGCTGATGGAATGAAGATCACCTAAAGGCATTAAAATAACTTTATTTTCTCGAAATCCGACAACTTCAGCTTTCAAGGGCTTTACACCATTCGATGGATAGATGTGACATACATCTCCAATACTGGCGTCTGGACCTTCGGATTCGACTGTAAGACCGATAACCTGTGTTACTTTCCCGTTAATTCTTACAGGATCTAATGGATGCAAATGTTCGATATATTTCTGCGAATCAAGCTTACTCACTTTCATCCGTATGACCTCGCTCTTCGTCACTATGATGAGCCAAGTTGATTAACTCACGTTTAATCTCGGATAGCTGAGTGTCAATACGTGCATCAATACTGCCATATGCAGAACGAATAACGCAGCCGTTATCCTTTACCGTAGAATCTGGAAGGATTTGCAGCTCTGCTTGTGAATCAATTGCAGAATGCAGTTCTTCTCTTGCAGCTTGGACAAACGTTAGTTGTCCTGGAGCGACACACAGTGTAATGACACCTTGTTCTCTTCGTCTGGATAATGATTTACGAATGAGTTCAATAGCCATCTCCGGTGCTAAAGTTAGCTGTTGACCAATTATTTTCTCAGCAATCGCACAACTTAGCTCCACAAGAAAAGGTTCCGCTTCTTGGATAATTTGTTCACGCATCTCATAGGCGGATTTCAATACGACTGATGCTTCAGTAAGCTTTTGTTCCCATTGTTCATTTAATTGAATTTCTGATTGTACAGCGCCTTCGTTATAACCGAGCTCATAGCCTGCTAGTCTCGATGCTTCAGAAGCAGCTTCATCATCGGCACGCTTTTGCAGCCACCAGACTTCAATCTGTTGCTCAGTATCAAGAAGTTTCTGTTCACTTGACTGCGATGCTTCACGTAATACCTCTTCAGCAAACGACTGAGCATCACTCAAGATTTGATCTCGTAATGAAATGGTTTCTTCGTCAGGCAAGTTATCTTCATCATCAATTTGCACTTCGACAGTAGAATCTACTTGGTCATTACGATGCTGTAAGATTACTAATTGCTTTAACTGTTCGACTGAAATAACACTCGAAGATTTTATCAAATTAGACAATGATATCGTCTCCTCCACCGCGTGCGATGATGATTTCACCTGACTCTTCTAGCCTGCGAATGGTAGCAACAATACGTGTTTGTGCTTCTTCTACATCACGTAATCGTACAGGTCCCATGAATTCCATTTCTTCTTTAAATGATTCCGCCATCCGTTTCGACATATTGCGGAAGATCGCTTCACGTACCTCTTCACTTGCCACTTTAAGTGCAAGCTGAAGATCTGAATTTTCGATATCGCGAATAATTCGTTGAATGGAACGATTGTCGATATTGACAATATCTTCGAAAACAAACATCCGTTTCTTTATTTCTTCTGCAAGCTCTGGATCTTGAATTTCGAGTGCATCTAGAATGGTACGTTCCGTACCTCTGTCGACACCATTCAAAATATGAACGATAGAATCGATACCACCTGCATTCGTATAATCCTGTGTAACTGTAGCTGAAAGCTTTTGTTCAAGCACACGCTCAACCTGTGATATCACTTCAGGGGATGTGCTATCCATTAATGCAATTCTTCTTGCAACGTCAGCCTGCTTTTCCTGCGGCAGAGAAGACAAAATTTGTGATGATTGCTCAGATTGCAAGTAAGAAAGAACTAGTGCAATCGTCTGTGAATTCTCATTTTGAATAAAATTCAAAATTTGAGTCGGCTCTGCCTTTCTAGCAAAATCGAAAGGTCGTACTTGTAAAGTAGCCGTTAAACGGTTAATCACTTCCAAAGCTTTCTGTTCTCCAAGCGCTTTCTCCAAAATATCTTTCGCGTAAGATATACCGCCTTGCGTGATATATTCCTGAGCTAAACAAATTTGGTGAAACTCGCTTAATATCGTTTCTCGATCTGTGCTATCAACCTTACGTACATTAGCAATCTCTAAAGTCAGTTGTTCAATTTCTTCTTCACGCAAATGTTTGAATATTTGAGCTGATACTTCAGGACCAAGAGTAATAAGTAAAATGGCAGCCTTCTGACGACCACTTATCCCTTGCAATAATTTCGACAATGGAACACCTCTATTCATCCACGAGCCAAGTACGGAGAAGGTTTACGAACTCATCCGGCTTACGTTTGGCAAGTGTTTCAAGATTTTTGCGTACTTGACTGTCATTATTGACACTTTCCAGATCAAGCGTTGGATATTCGACTACTGCAGGTGCTGCTAATTCCATTTCCACTTCGTCTGCTTTCTTACGTCTACGAGCGAGCATGAAGATAAGTCCGGCGATAAGCGCAAGTGCTGCAATTCCTATACCTATAACCCATGGCATTGATATACTGTTTGTTTCTTTAGCCGCACTGCCTTCCGCAAAGGCTTGCGCAATAATCGATACTTTCTTCTCGATTAATACATCGTCATTCACATCTTGGCCTGACTCGGCAAGCTGTGCCCTTACGAGAGCAATCAAGTATGATTTAACAGCTTTGCTTTGATCTTCATTTAGTTTATCTTGCTCAACACCGATACTGATTGAGAGATCCTTAATTGCAAACGGTCCTGACTCAATTTTATTATTAATGCGATTGACGTCATAATTCCGTATTTGTGAGTTTGTTTCAGCGGAATTCTCACCCGTTGAAGCTGCTTCATATCCTGGTACATCAGTCTCACCAGTACCTGCCACACCGCCAGCTTGTCCAGATTGACCTGTTGATGTACTGCTTTTAATGTCTTCACTAATGATAATTCCGTTATTATTATTGTTTGGCAGTGGTGTTACGAGCATTTCCTCTGATTGCTTCTTATCAAAGTTCAAGCTGCTAGCTACGCTGATTACAAGGTTATTCGAGCCTACTATAGGCCCAAGAAATTGCTGGATGTTCTTTTTCAATTCTGTTTCATACTTACGTTGAATTTGAAATTGAGCATCTATCGCATCTGAATTTCCTACAGCAGCTCCACCAGTATCTGATGATAAAAGCTCTCCTTGCGGACTTGAAATGGTAATGTCAGCAACAGCTAAGTTAGGGACTGCTGTTTTAACTAAGTTATAATAGCCATCAATTTCTTTCTGACTCGGTCGATAGCCTACTGCGAAATTCAACATGATGGATGCAGATGCACGTTTTGCGTCTTCAACAGTCAGGAATACACTCTCTTCTGGCAAATTCACTAGTACGTTAGAACTTTCCACACCTTGCATGCCATTCAACAACTGCTGAATCTCACCGTTTAATGCATTTAAATACTTAACATTAAATTCATTTTCAGTTGTACCGAAGGCTGATGAATTTGTAATAAATGACTCAAATCCGATCGAACCATTTTGAACAAGCCCTTGTGAACCTACATCAACTTTAACTCGTGATGCTTCTGTACTTGGTACAGATATGCTTTTGCCATTTTGGCTTAGCTGGTAAGGAACCCCACTGCTGTCTAAATGTTGCATAATGGCAGCTGCATCCGTTGAATCAAGGTTTTGAAAAGCAATCTCGTAATCGGTTCTCGTAAATACGATTGTTAACAATACAATTGTTAACAGCAATCCGACAATCGAAGCCCCCAACCATATTTTTTGTCTTCTGCCCATCTGGCCCCAGAATTGCGTAAGCCTTGCTCGATATTGGGCGATTCTCTCGTTCACAATTTCACCTCACCCAGATGCTATGCTTATTTAAAAAAAAGTATGTTTAGATCTGCATCCGCATTATTTCTTGGTATGCTTCGACCACTTTATTGCGGACTTGTGAGGTAAGTTGCAAGCTCAGCTGTGCTTTCTCTGAAGCGATCAACACTTGTGTTACATCGACCTCGCCAATTAAATATTTGTCGTTCATTTTATGTACGTTTTTTTCTTGTGCACTAACACTTTCAATCGCATTTTGCAAAAATTGACCAAAATTTTGTGTCATCTCAGCAGGAGTAGCTTGTTGAACAGGTTTTGCTTCAATTGCTTTCGTTGCAAGCTGACCGAGTGAAATCGGTTGTATCATCAATATCCCCCCTTATTTATCAATTACTTACCTATTTCCAACGCTTTGACAAACATCGATTTTGATGCATTGATTGCAGTTACATTCGCTTCATATGAACGAGTGGCCGCAATCATATCCACCATTTCCTTTGCTATGTCTACATTCGGCATATGCACATATCCATTGGCATCTGCATCTGAATGCGTTGGATTATAAACAAGTTTATTAGGTGTCTGGTCTTCTGTAATTCTAGTCACTTTTACTCCTAGTGATGCCTTATTGCTTCCAAGTTGTTGAGAAAGCACATTGGAGAATGATTGCTGCATCGGTTCCATTACGACCATTTTTCGCTTATAGGGTTGAAATTGGCCATTTACATAACTAGCACGTGTAGTTTCCGCATTCGCGATGTTAGATGAAATTACATCCATCCTCAAACGTTGGGCAGATAAAGCAGAAGCGCTAATATCAAATCCAGTTGACAATTTCACCTATTAGCCTCTCCCTTCAATTCCTGTGCGAAGCATTCTTACTTCATGATTGATTTGTTGGATATAGAAGTTATAGCTTAATTGATTCTTGGCTAGCAACGACATTTCACGATCAATATCGACATTGTTCTCGTTGTTGTTCATCGAAGTTGTCTCGTCTGTAATTACTTGAGCCATTGGTGTTGTAGATGCTCCTGCACCAATTGGGATATGCTTTTGGTTAGTTCTTTTCCCTATTAGCTGTCCCTGCTGATTACCACCCATTGTTTGTTCCAACAATTCCTCAAATAACACTTCAGATCGCTTAAAATGCGGCGTATCTCCGTTAGCCACATTGTTTGAAATGACGCGTTGCCGCAACTCGGCTGCTTGAACTGCTCTTTCCATTCTCCCAAATGCAGCGCCACCCAACAAATCCACGCAGTTTCACCACTTTCACTTAGATGATTACATATCTAGTTATTCAACAGAATATCACTCATTCCTGCTTTGTTCGACATTAAATATTAAAAAAATGAGACAAACATGTCGATTTATGCTGACTTAATAATAGTCATCATTTACCTAATTTATTACAATGAGAAAAAAGCCCTATCTTTAAAAAAAGATAGGGTTGAAGTGATCTTTAAGACCTATGTTTTCAATTTAACCTTTTCGAGCTCTTGAAGAAGCTGGTGATTTAATATTCGAATGTAGGTGCCCTTCATTCCTAAAGACCTCGTTTCAATGACACCAGCACTCTCTAGCTTCCTCAGTGCATTTACGATTACAGAACGTGTAATACCTACTCTATCAGCGATTTTCGATGCTACAAGCAAGCCTTCCTTACCGCTTAGTTCTTCAAAAATATGCTCAACCGCTTCTAATTCACTAAAAGAAAGTGAACCTACAGCCACTGCAACGACAGCCCGGCTTCGAACTTCTTGCTCAATCTCTTCCGTTCTCTCTCGCAAGATTTCCATTCCAACTATTGTTGATCCGTACTCCGCAAGTACTAGATCATCATCATCAAAGACTCCAGACATACGTGTTAGAACTAATGTTCCTAAACGATCTCCTCCTCCAATAATTGGTACAACAGTCATTATATCTTGGTCGCCCAATCTTGGAAACGTCTCGTAAACACCTACATCTGGCTTCACATTCGTCATTGATTCTTGCATATCTAGAAAACGAGCATTTATTTTTTGTGTAAATCGGAGCTCATCAACCGATAGTGTACGAATAAAATCATGATCATAAACATCGACAGCTGCACAACCAAGTATTTTCCCTTTGCGGCTGACGACGAATACATTGGTTTGAATAGTCGTGCATAGCACTTCGGCCATTTCCCTGAAGCTAAGTGCTTTGCCTGCGGCGCGTTGCAGCAAACGATTCAACGTTCTTGTTTTTGTAAGTAAAGTCATTCTAATGCCTCCCAAAACTCATAACACTACAGTATATATTGACTTAAATCTTTATTTTTCGCAATACTACCTAGCTTCTCTCGAACATACTCAGGTGTAATGATCATTTTTTCCAAGGAGAGCTCAGGTGCTTCAAAGGATAAATCCTCCAATAGCTTTTCTAAAATTGTATGCAGTCTACGTGCACCAATATTTTCTGTATTTCGATTTACATCTGCCGCGATCGATGCAAGTTCATGAATGGCTTCATCTGAAAATTCAATTTGGATGCCTTCTGTACTCAAAAGTGCAGCGTATTGCTTCGTAAGCGCGTTTTTAGGTTCTTTTAGAATGCTAACGAAATCATCCAAGCTCAGGCTGGTAAGCTCTACACGAATCGGGAAACGTCCTTGTAGTTCTGGAATTAAATCGGAAGGCTTAGCCATGTGGAAAGCACCTGCTGCAATAAACAAAACATAGTCCGTTTTAACAGGGCCGTACTTTGTCATGACCGTTGATCCTTCTACAATAGGCAAAATGTCTCGTTGTACGCCTTCTCGCGATACATCTGGACCTGATCCACGTGAAGGACTAGCGATTTTATCGATTTCATCTATGAAAATTATGCCGGATTGCTCCGCACGAATAATGGACTCAGAAATGACATCATCCATATCAATTAGTTTGTTTGCTTCTTCTTGTATCAATACTTTGCGTGCTTCTTTAATTGGCAGCTTACGCTTCTTATGCTTCTTCGGCATCAGTTGGCCAAAAAGCTCCTGCATATTCATTCCCATACCTTCAGGTCCTTGACCCGCAAGCATATCCATCATATTTGGTGAAGAGTCCTCCACCTCAATTTCAATAACTTCATTCTCAAGTTTGCCTGCTGCTAGCTGCTCCTTGATTTGCGAACGCCTTTGATGAATTGAGTTATCTACCTCAGGTTCATCATTATCATCACTCTCTTGTTGTTGGTTACCAAACAACATTTCAAAAGGATTCTTTTGAGACTTCGCCTTCACCGCCGTCGGAACGAGAAGCGTAACAATTCGTTCGTTAGCCAGCTTTTCTGCTCTGTCCTTTACCTTCTCAGTCTTCTCGGTCTTTACCATTCGAATGGCGGTTTCGATCAGATCTCGTACCATAGACTCAACGTCTCGGCCAACATAACCTACTTCAGTAAACTTAGTAGCTTCAAGCTTGACGAAAGGTGCTTTCACGAGCTTGGCTAAACGGCGTGCTATTTCCGTTTTACCTACACCGGTTGGGCCAATCATCAAAATATTTTTTGGAACAATCTCATCACGAATCGTTTCATCAAGCAAGCTTCTCCGATAACGATTGCGAAGCGCTATTGCAACCGACCGTTTCGCTGGTTTTTGACCTACAATATACTTATCGAGCTCCGCCACGATTTGACGCGGTGTCAATGCATCATTTCCCATTTTAAAATCCCCTCCGCTATTTACTCATTTATAACGCTATTCAAAGCTCGGCATACTAATCATAATAAGTAGTTATCGATTTATTCTATTTCTTCAACGATAATATTATTGTTCGTAAACACACAAATTTCTGAAGCAATCTCAAGTGAAGCACGTGCCATTTCTTTAGCTTCCATTTCAGGAGCATGACGCTTAAGAGCTCTAGCTGCCGACAAGGCAAAGCTGCCACCTGAACCAATAGCCAATAGACCGTCATCCGGTTCAATAATTTCACCATTACCTGAGATAAGGAGCAATCCGCTTTTGTCCAATACAAGCATCATCGCCTCAARCCTACGAAGCACACGGTCCGAGCGCCATTCCTTAGCGAGCTCTACAGCAGAACGCTGTAAATTACCATGGTGTTCCTCAAGTTTCGCCTCGAATTTCTCAAACAATGTAATCGCATCTGCAACTGAACCAGCAAAACCTGAAACCACTTGTCCACGATACAATCTTCTTACTTTTTTTGCTGTATGCTTCATAACCATGCTATTTCCGAAGGTCACCTGTCCGTCACCGGCTATCGCACCCTTCCCGTTATGTCTTACAGCACAAATAGTAGTCGCATGAAATTGCATTTCCATCGCTTTGCCTCCTCTATTTTATTAGATAAATGGGGATGATTGCCCCATCGTGAGCAATAAACAACATTTTTTCGAAAAGATTACCTACTCTACGGTCAAATGGAGCAAATGTTCCTTTTTAAATTGCTCGATGCTTTCCAATGCGCGATTCGCAATTGCTTCATTTTTCTCTTTTTTACTTTTCATTCTTTTCTCTAACGGCGGGAATAACCCAAAGTTTGCATTCATCGGTTGGAAATGCTTAAAGTCCGCCGTTGTAATATATTGAGCCATGCTTCCTAGTGTCGTTTGTTCAGGCAATGTGATTGGCTCAAGGTTTAGAGCGAGCCTCGCAGCGTTAATACCGGCAATAAGGCCTGAAGCAGCTGATTCTACATAACCTTCAACCCCTGTCATTTGACCAGCAAAGAAGAGTGTCTCACGATTTTTGAGCTGGTAAGTCGACTTCAAAAGCGTAGGCGAGTTAATAAATGTATTGCGGTGCATAACACCAAACCGAACAAATTCTGCATTTTCTAGACCTGGAATTAGCGAGAAAACTCGTTTTTGTTCACCCCATTTGAGATGGGTCTGAAAACCAACCATATTATATAAAGTCCCTGCTGCATTATCTTGACGCAATTGAATAACAGCGTGCGGCAGTTCCCCGGTATGTGGATTCATTAAGCCAACAGGCTTCATAGGACCGAACAAAGCGGTTTGCTTACCTCTGCTAGCCATTATTTCAATCGGCATACAGCCTTCAAAATAAATCTCTTTCTCAAATTCCTTCAGCTCCGCTGTTTCAGCCGTGATGAGCGCTTCATGGAAAATATCATATTCCTCTTCCGTCATTGGGCAGTTCAAATAAGCGGCTTCTCCCTTATCATAACGTGAAGCAAGATATACTTTATTCATATCGATAGAATCTTTATCTATGATAGGTGCTGCTGCATCATAGAAATAAAAATATTCTTCTCCAAGCAGTTCACGAATTTGTGAGGACAACCCTGGTGCAGTAAGAGGTCCAGTTGCGATGACGACAATACCATCGGTCGGAATTTCCGTTACTTCTTCGTTACGCACCTCTACAAGCGGGTGCTCGTGGAGTCTGCGGGTTACTTCCCCCGAAAATCCGTCTCGGTCAACAGCTAAAGCTCCTCCAGCCGGAACAGCATGCTGGTCGGCACAGCTTAGAATAAGTGAATCTAATTGACGCATTTCTTCTTTTAATACACCAACAGCGTTAGCTAGTCCGTTTGCACGCAAGCTGTTGCTGCATACAAGCTCCGCAAATTGATTCGTATGATGAGCTGGCGTTTTAGTTACTGGGCGCATTTCATATAATACAACAGGAACTCCTTGCGATGCGATTTGCCATGCTGCCTCACTTCCTGCTAGGCCTGCTCCAATGACGGTTACTTTTTGTGGTTGTGACAAATTAGCCAATCCCTTCGATAATGTTATGTTGTTGTTCTACCCAAACCATGCATAGGGCCTTTTACCAAACCTTTAAAGGCTTCTACCTGAACCTTCAAAGGATTTTACCAAACCTTCAAAGGTTTCTACCCGACCTTCAAAGGCTTCTACCTAAACCTTCAAAGGATCTTACCAAACCTTCAAAGGCTTCTACCTAAACCTTCAAAGGCGTTTCGAACCCACCCAAACCCTCCCTTCCAAGGGAGGGCCCCGAGGGTTGCACCCTCTGGACACCTGCAATTGGACTAACGTGGGAGTTACGGAGTTCGCTGTGAGTTACCTTTTATGGTGGATYGCTATTGCCCTTGCGGGACACGCTTTACTTTGGTATGACCAACTCGTAAAAACTTACTTTCGAGCGTTCCAACTTTGCTATGTGTGTGTCCTAACTTACTTTCGAGCGTTCTAGATTTGCTATATGTGTTCTAACTTACTTTCGATCTGGTGTGTTATAACTAATTTTCGAGCGTTCTAGCTTTGCTATATGTGTTCTAACTTTCATTAGCTTATTCTGTATTCGAGAACTGTTCAGTATAAAGTAAGTCCATTCCATATAGCGGATTAGCAGCTTTTTCAACCTTTTAGTGGATAAACACTAAGCACGATTTATCGGGAATCAACTTCATTAGTTTCACATATTGAAATTAATTGGGCGAGGTAAGGCCTGAGATATGAATTAGTGTCATTGGATGAACTAAATCACTAGGTTGGCTCGATATAAGCACCATTTCGGCAGATTAGCTTTATCTTCTGAAACTAATCTGTCACTTTTCCCATTCTTCGTCCCATTAGTTTCACATTCTGAACTAGTTAAATTTACAAACACAATCCGACTGCTGATGAATTGCCTTTTTCGAGACTTATGATACCCTGAATGGAACTCTTTGGTTCAATCACCAAACATGCCAACCGATTAATTGCTAATGCCCTAATTAGTTTGAATGTTCAGTCCATTTGATACTTAAACCCTCCCTTATTCGGGAGGGTGATTGTGAGCTTGTATTGGAGTCATCTAAGTAAATGATTTCACAGGCTCGTATAATAACGGTGTCCTCCCTAGTCAGGGAGGACGGATTGTTGCAGTTGAAGTTTTCTACCTATATTTTGACGAGTGTAGGTTTTTGAAAGTATTTATCCATTCTCTATGTCTGGATCATCATCTTCTTGAACCTCAATGGAATAATCACAAGCTGTACAATTCAGCTTAGCACCGTTGCGGTTGCGCTTCTCTACTAGCATTGCGTCGCACACTGGACAAGGCTTTCCTGTCGGTTTGTCCCATGATACATAGTCACAACCAGGATATTGATCGCATCCATAGAAAAAACGACCTTTTTTACTACGCCGTTCAATGATTTTACCTTGCGCACATTTAGGACATGTAACGCCGATATCCTTCACGATTGGCTTCGTATTGCGACACTCCGGAAATCCTGAGCAGGCTAGGAATTTTCCGAATCTACCCATTTTGTAAACCAAATGATTTCCGCATTTCTCACAGATCTCATCGGATACTTCGTCTTTAATTTCAATTTCCTTCATTTCTTCTTCGGCTACTTCTAACCGTTTCTCAAATGTTTCGTAAAAATTCGCAAGCACCTTTACCCAATCTTCAGTGCCCTCCTCCACGTGGTCGAGGTTTCCTTCCATATTGGCTGTAAACTCAGCATCCAAAATTTCAGGGAAAAACTCTTCCATAAGCTGAATAACAAGGTCACCCAGTTCTGTCGGAATGAATTTCTTCTCTTCCATAGCTATATAGCCACGTTTCTGTATCGTCTCCAGTGTTGGAGCATACGTACTTGGACGTCCTATACCGAGCTCCTCTAGTGTTTTCACTAGTCTCGCTTCCGTAAACCGCGGTGGCGGCTGTGTAAAGTGCTGTTTAGGGTCGACCGACTCAGATGTAATGACATCACCTGCAGTTAACGGCGGCAAAAACTTATGCTCTTCAACCGTTCCATCGTCATTACCTTCTACATAGACCTTCATGAATCCAGCAAACTTCACCTTAGATCCAACCGCTCTAAACACCGTATCTCCTGCCTGCATATCTACAGTCATCGTATCAAGTACAGCTGACTGCATTTGGCTAGAAATAAATCGTTCCCATATGAGCTTATACAAACGCAATTGATCTCGACTCGTGAACGGCTTCATTGATTCTGGATCACGCATAATTGAAGTTGGACGAATTGCTTCATGCGCGTCCTGTGCATTACTGTTTTTCTTTGTATAAACTCTCGGCTGTTCAGGAACAAAAGCTGCTCCGTACTTTTCCGTAATGTATTCCTTTGCTTCTTCCTGGGCAATAGGCGAAATACGCGTAGAATCGGTTCTCATATAGGTAATTAAACCGACAGTACCCTCTTTACCTAGCTCAACACCCTCATAAAGCTGTTGTGCAACAGACATTGTCTTGGATGCGCGAAAGCCAAGCTTCCTCGCTGCCTCTTGCTGCAGTGAACTCGTAATAAACGGCGGAGACGGATTCCGTAAACGCTCTTTCTCTCTTACTTCAGACACCGTGAAATGATTGCCCTTCATAGCGAGTAGAACTTCTTGTACATCCGCTTCCTTACCAAGCTCGCGCTTCTCACCGCTAACTGAATAATACTTCGCGTCAAAAGGAATGCCGGTATGGCTAAGCTTCGCTGTTATCGACCAATATTCTTCCGGTTCAAATGCGTCGATCTCGTTTTCTCTGTCTATGATCAGCTTTACAGCCACAGATTGCACACGGCCAGCAGATAAGCCCTTTTTCACTTTTTTCCAAAGCAATGGACTTATTTTGTAACCAACTAAGCGATCCAGTATACGCCTAGCTTGCTGCGCATTCACTAAATCCATATTAATTTTGCGCGGTGTTTTGAATGCATCCTTAACCGCTTGCTTCGTAATTTCATTAAATACAACTCTACAGGAATCCGTCTCATCCAGCTCCAAATAATGAGCCAAATGCCAAGCAATTGCTTCTCCTTCGCGATCCGGATCGGCTGCTAGATAGACGTGTTTCACTTTTTTGCTGGCATCCTTTAATTCCTTCAGAATGCTGCCCTTACCTCGGATAGTTATATATTTTGGATTGAAATCATTATCAACCTCGACGCCGATCTGGCTTTTGGGCAAATCGCGAATATGTCCATTTGATGCTTTAACGATATATTTGCTGCCTAAGTATTTACCTATCGTTTTAGCCTTGGCGGGTGATTCCACGATTACTAATGAATCTGCCATGTGAGGCGCCTCCTCTCTTTACTGCAAGTTACAATGCAATGTATATGGACCCGGGCTGCAGTTCTATTTTCCGTTTTATACATAAATTTAGCAGAAGTGCGCTCAATTGTCCAAACGGAATAGCTGACAGCTCGTGTAATTCGTTTATAGATAGCGGTTGATCTTGTAAAAAAGCAATTAATTTAAGCTCATCTCGCGACAATGGTGTAGATGAGTTGCTGCTTGTTTCACTCAGTGTTTCTTCTGCCTGTCTATGTACAGCAATTGCTGCAGGCAACCATTCAAGCTCAACAATAATATCACTAACTCCGCTGATTAGCTTCGCTTCTCCGCGTTTAATCAGCTCGTTCGGACCCTCGCTCTTCGGAGAAGAAATCGGTCCAGGAATGGCAAAAATTTCTCGAGACATCTCAGAGGCATGCTTCGCTGTTATAAGCGACCCGCTGCGAATAGCGCCCTCAACGACAACGGTGCCCACTGATAATGCCGCAATTATTCGGTTCCGCTGCGGGAACTGACCCGGGTGAAGCGGTGTACCGATAGGTGTCTCCGAAACGAGTAAGCCATGTTCGGCTATTTTGTGAAATAACGACTCATTCTCCGGTGGGTAGCATCGATCGATAGGTGTTGGAAGTACAGCTATCGTACCACCCGCTCCATACAAGGAAGCTTCATGAGCTTTGCTATCCACTCCACGCGCTAGTCCGCTAACAACAGTTAATCCTGCAGCCGACAACTCCTCAGCTAATGCAGAAGCAGAATGTCTTCCATACGCTGTTGGCACTCTTGTTCCAACCACAGCAATTGCAGGACGCTGCAGGAGCTCAATCCTCCCTCTCGCATATAACACCCATGGAGGCTGAGCAATCTCCCGTAATATTGGAGGATAGCTTGAATCGAACGGCGTAAGCGCTACAGCGCCCGCTTCAGCGATTGCGGGAGAAGGATCTTCTGTTAGTATCCATGGACAACGCTCGTAGCGCTCAGCTGCTGCGAGAGCTTGATTACGCTTTAAGCCGATTGCTAGTAAATCTTCTATACTCCATGATTGTTTATTCCAAAATTGATGTTGGACGGCTTTCTGAATTGCGTGCCAGCCTATGCCTGGAATTTCATGAAAAGCAATCACCATTTGTCTGCGAACATCTTTATTATTGAACATAATATCCAACCCCTTCTTCATTAGGGCTGGCTTGCATTCTTATCTATTGTGCGTTACACAGCACTAGATTGCAAGTCAACCGATAAAATAATGGCATACAAGCGTCAACGTCTACCGCTGAGCTTCAGTACAATTACAATCGTTTCACAAAGATATATAAGCAGAACAATATGCGAATACTATTATATAAGCTTACAAATCAACAAAAAAAAGCAACCCTCCAACTCCCGATTTCGGGTCGTTGAAAGGTTGCTTACCTTTAAAGATATTTATATTATTTTTTATGCGTAATACATTTTTCTAGCAAGCCTTGCTCTTCCAATACGCTAACTAGTGTTGAGCCCATTTCGGAAGGCGTAGGTGCTACTTTAATGCCGCATGCTTCAAGCGTAGCGATTTTCTCAGCTGCTGTACCTTTACCGCCTGAAATGATCGCACCAGCATGTCCCATCCGTTTGCCCGGAGGCGCTGTAGCGCCACCGATAAATCCAACAACCGGCTTCTTCATGTTAGCTTTGATCCATTCTGCAGCTTCTTCTTCAGCTGTCCCACCGATTTCGCCAATCATGATGACCGCATAAGTATCCGGATCTTCATTGAATAGGTTCAAGATGTCGATGAACTCAGAGCCTTTAACAGGGTCTCCGCCAATACCTACAGCAGAAGATTGTCCAATTCCGCGAGTTGTCAGCTGATGTACCGCTTCATACGTCAAAGTTCCTGAGCGAGAAATAACGCCTACATGACCTTTGGTATGAATGTATCCAGGCATAATTCCGATTTTGCACTCTTCTGGTGTAATAACGCCCGGACAGTTTGGTCCGATAAGAACAGTTTTACTGCCGTCCATATAACGTTTTACTTTAACCATATCAAGCACTGGAATACCTTCTGTAATACAAATAACGAGATCAAGCTCAGCGTCAACAGCTTCCATGATTGCATCCGCAGCAAATGCCGGGGGTACATAGATAACCGACGCGTTAGCACCAGTAGCAGTTACAGCTTGAGCAACCGTATTAAATACAGGAAGGGAAACGAGAGTTCCGTTTTCAAGTGTAATGTCAACGTTCGTTCCACCTTTACCAGGTGTTACGCCGCCTACCATTTGCGTACCGTATTCCAATCCGCCTTTGGTATGGAATAAGCCAGTAGCGCCTGTAATACCTTGTGTAATTACTTTTGTATCTTTATTAACCAAAATACTCACTCTTAACTCACATCCCCTGAATGAATTCGTATGCGGACTTAGCCGCACAGCAAGTTATCTTATTTCACGAGAGCGACAATCTTCTGAGCGCCGTCCGCCATCGAATCTGCAGCCACGATGTTCAATCCCGATTCTTTTAAAATATTTTTGCCGAGCTCTACGTTTGTACCTTCTAGACGCACAACTAGCGGACGATCAAGACCGACTTGCTTCGCTGCTTCAACAACACCGTTAGCAATAACGTCACAACGCATGATGCCGCCGAAAATGTTAACGAAAATACCTTTAACCTTCTCATCAGACAAAATGATTTTGAACGCTTCAGTAACTTTCTCTGCTGTTGCACCGCCCCCTACGTCCAGGAAGTTAGCAGGGTCGCCGCCGTAGTACTTGATAATATCCATTGTCGCCATCGCTAGACCAGCACCGTTAACTAAGCAACCGATGTTGCCGTCAAGCGCGATGTAGCTAAGGTCGTATTTGGATGCCTCAATTTCCTTAGCATCTTCCTCTTCCAAATCACGAAGCTCAACGATATCTTTGTGACGATAAAGCGCATTGGAATCAAAGTTTAGTTTCGCATCAAGCGCAATAACTTGTCCATCGCCAGTAATGACTAACGGATTGATTTCTGCAATCGAAGCATCCTTCTCTACAAATGCTGTATAGAGGGAAATCATAAACTTAACCGTTTTGTTCACAAGCTCATTCGGAATGTTAATCGCATAAGCCAATTTACGAGCTTGGAAAGCTTGCAAACCTACAGCAGGATCAACAATCTCTTTGAAAATTTTCTCCGGGGAGTGTTCAGCAACTTCTTCAATCTCAGTGCCGCCCTCTTCCGAAGCCATTATAACGACACGACCCGTACCGCGGTCTAATACAGCGCCGATATAATATTCTTTCTTAATATCGCAGCCCTGCTCAATAAGAAGACGTTTAACTTCTTTACCTTCAGGACCTGTTTGGTGTGTAACGAGCACTTTGCCAAGAATTTCACTTGCATAGGCGCGCACCTCATCGATACTTTTCGCTACTTTAACTCCGCCCGCTTTACCCCGGCCGCCTGCGTGAATTTGTGCTTTCACGACAACGACTGGTGTTCCGAGCGATTTAGCCGCCTCAACAGCTTCGTCTACAGTGAAGGCTACTTTACCTTCAGGTACGACTACACCATACTGTTTAAGGACTGCTTTCCCTTGATACTCATGGATATTCATTGTTGAAATCCTCCATTTCACAGACTGAAATCAGTCATATGTACACAAACCTCTATTATCATAGCATCTTTCTTCAGCGGTTACCTCATTTTCACTAATAAAGAATTCGTCCTTTTTGATATGGGTTTCATCTCAATTTGAGATCAAACAAGTCTAATCAATCGAAAATAGACAAACCTCGCCGTTAGTATAACCTTATATATCATGTCATACACAGGTTTTTTCGATTTTTTTTAAGATTGACAATTTAATATAAATTACACTATGATATCTTCAACTTCATAAAAAATGGAACGGAATGGTAAGGAAGCACCTTCATTCGAAAGATGGGGGTGCTTTTTTTGTTATGTTCAGTCTAATTCAAAGCGCAAGTGTATACGGAGTCGATGGCAAGAGCATTTCTGTAGAAGTTGACATTACTAGTGGTTTACCTCAAGTTAATATCGTTGGTCTTCCCGACCCGGCAGTACGTGAGTCTGTGGAACGCGTTCGAGCAGCTCTTAAAAATAGTGGATTTACATTCCCGATGGATCGAATCACTGTAAATTTGGCACCTGCTGACCTTCGCAAAGAAGGCACTGCGTTTGATTTGGCAATTGCTGCTGGCATTCTAACTGCGAGCGGGCAAATCAGCGCTGTACCATTTGAACGAACGCTGCTAATTGGCGAGCTCTCCCTAAACGGCGGTATTCGACCCGTAGCCGGAGTGTTAGCTATGATCGAGCAAGCGAAGCACTCCGGTATTAATCGCGTACTGCTTCCCATAGAAAACGTTGCTGAAGCAGCATGGATCTCCGATATGGAGCTATTTGCATTAACACACTTGAAAGATCTAGATTTACAAAAACAAAATCAAAGCGACTGGGATCATATTCGATTTGAACGTCATAATAGTGCAACTGATTTTATGAATGATCATAACATCTCGGCTCATGTGTTTCATAAGGAGCTTGGTGATTACGGGGATGTCATTGGACAGTATCAAGCAAAGCGCGCGATGCTAATAGCAGCGGCCGGGAAATTCAATATTTTGCTAAGCGGACCTCCAGGTACGGGAAAGACGATGATGATACGTCGTTTGCCAGGTATCTTACCCTTATTAAACGAGCAGGAGGCTTTAGAAGTAACAAAGATTTATAGTGTCGCTGGTAAGCTGTCGGAAGGCAACCAAGGTCTAATTACTCATCCCCCATTTCGCGCCCCCCACCATACGATCTCTACAGGCGGACTTATCGGTGGAGGCTCCATTCCAAAGCCGGGAGAAGTTACTCTTGCTCATAGAGGCGTTCTGTTCCTTGATGAACTGCCTGAATTTCCAAGGCATGTTCTAGAGGTATTAAGACAACCGCTTGAGGATCGAATCGTCACTATTTCACGTTCCAAAGCAGTATTTCAGTTCCCTGCCAACCTGATGCTGGCCGCTTCATTTAACCCTTGTCCCTGCGGTTATTATGGGCATGAATACGGAGAAAAAAGGTGTATCTGCAGCGTATCGAACATTAGCCGTTATCGTTCTAAAATATCGGGACCGTTGCTTGACCGCATCGATCTTCAGCTTGAAGTGCCCCGCCCGATTTCGTTTGACAATGTCAAGGCGGGTCCATCACTTACATCGGCTCAAATGCGACAAACGGTTCTCACAGCAAGAGAATTTCAACGGGAGCGCATTGCAGCGAGCGGGATTTTAACTAATGGCGATTTATCGGGATCTGCCCTGCGCAGAACGGTTAATCTTAACCAAGATGCCATCCGTTTGCTTGAAAATGCCTTTGATGCGCTCGGAATAAGCATGCGCGCTTATGATCGTATTCTCAAGCTTGCTCGTACTATTGCAGATGTTGAAACAAGCGATGCCGTAGAAGCCCAGCATGTCGCTGAGGCTATTCAGTATCGCAGATTAGATAATCAGATGCCTTAATAAATGACCAACGTAGGTCACACTCACGATTAACTCGCATGATACAACTCTTCTTTAAATAAAATGAAACTCAAAAAGGTTGGACAAGGAATATTCCTTGTCCAACCTTTTTTTCTGTAACTATCGTGTAACGATAAATGCGATACACTTTTTATAATTGACTCACCATTCGTTAGCTTCAAACCAAAATAAGAAGTTGCAACAGAATTGAACACCAGAATCAATACAATTAGCCTTGTTACAAATTATATATCTCATCGGTATCTGTTTTGTTCCGTTGGTTGTCATGTTAAGTCTCGTTTGTTTAATCGTCAATATAAGGATGATACGACTGTAAAGGGAGAAAGCGCTCGCGGTCAGGAATAAATGGGTGAAATTCAAGGAAGCATATCCAAATTAACTATGCAGCAAAAATGAATTGGGGCAGCCCTCATTTGGAAGGTATGAACCCAAAAAATTGTGTTTAAACTTTTTTTTCATCTTTGTAAAGTAGCGCTCGTTAATATATTTATAAAGCGAATAAAAATCGTTATGTTATCAGTAAATAACGAAGAAAAATATAAGGAAATCAAAAATCTTTTAGAAGAATTGCAAATAAACAATTTCATGACAATAATTTACGACCAGTGGTTTATTGATTATAAAATCGATTTAGAAGAATACCTTGCAAGCCTTTCCTCTTGGATAGCAGACTGGGAGGATAATATAGGTCAAATAAATTCAGCCTTTTATTTTGACAAATTAGCCGTCCGGCTTTTAGAATATTAAACCTTTTCTGATTAACTGCTTGATTCTAAAATGCCTATATGTAAAAAACAGATATACCCCCATGTAAGTGGGCAAAGTTAACAGACCGTTCTTAAAGGATAATTCATCTCGAAAAACACTAGTTTGATCATCCATTCCAACAAGCACCTTCATTGTATGCTGCCATGACTTTATCATCTGTCCCTTTTCATCCGTAGCTATCCTTCTTACAGAGTCATCAATTTTTACAAAGGTAATTTCATGGCGTCCCATCGGAATGATGCCAAATAGGTACATGCTAAGCTTATAAGTTTCACCCTGCCGCCAATAGGCTTTTTTATCAAAATATTTAAATTTCATTAGTGGGGCTCCCACCTTAAGAAAAGTGGATGTATTTTTCAAGTTCGACCATAGAAGTTCCGGAGAGACATTCATATTTGATTGCATGTTAATCTTCATAAATAATCAGTCCCACACCTTTTTTAAATAATGTCTAAATGCTTCATTTAATGCATCTGTAGGATCTTTTAATACGCTGACACAAGAGTTTGCATACTCTGTCAAGCGTAGTAATTCACCATCAATAAAATCATTAATAACATCCACTCTATTCTCTAGATTTAATTCCTCTCCTGCCATTTTTCTTCTTAGCAATTGCTCAATTTCTTTTTTTAAATATGGATCATCAACCCCATCAGATACTAATTCATGAAACGAAATGGGTGGATTAGTATTGTGTTTTTCAATCCATCTACAAGCTAATATGGGACGAAGTACGTAAAAGTATTTTTTGATTTTAACTAGATCTCCTTGCAGGTACTCTCTAAAATTTCCCTTAGCCATACTTAGATAGTGATGCAGTGAAGCTTTTGGTGAAAACACTTGGTGTCTAAGTTTTAACATGTCATCCCTAAAGCTGTATGCCTCATAATAAATAATTTCTGAAACTAACCATTCGAGCAGCGGGGGGTTCGATTTTCTGAATAGCTTCAAAGCCTTTCTAATGTCCCAACCGTTGATATCCAGCATATCATCTATGGGAAACTCTATAACATCTCTTCTCTCATCAATGGATAAGTACCAATTAGGTTGATTGATATATACAAAGCGCACATCATAATCACTATCTTGTGATTGAAAACCCCATGCACGGCTGCCTGATTCGACTGCGAAGAGTATTTTAACATGATGCGCGTGTTCAATCTCCTTAAGCTTTTTTAAAATAATATCGTTCATTTATTCCCTCTTTTCCTGAATGGAGCTTACAATACTATTTCGAGATGGTTCTAATATCCTCGATAACCTTATCCATGTGTGTATCACGGACGGACGCTTCAGTTACATAAAATAATAAACATTCGCCTCCCCCTAGTTTAGACGCATATGTATGGGATTTAGTTATGGCTGAATAAAAAAAAGCATACCATTTGCAGTACGCTAATTTTCAAGACAACTATGATTTGTGAGCGGTAAGTTTTCTAATAAGCTGTTCATCTTCAAAATGCACTCTCATAATGTTTACACGTATGGTTCAAGCCGTTCTGTTCCACAATTACAGCAATAACATCAAACCGTATGAGATGGTCGAAAAGTTTCATACTCTTCAAGTAGACCTGCGCGGTTTCTCTCACTTGCTGCTGCTTTCGACGATCAACAGATTCAGCTGCTGTTCCAAACCTGCCCTCATGCTTTCGAGTACGTACCTCCACAAAAATAATTCTACCTGCATGCTCCGCAACAATGTCGATCTCACCGCTGCGGCATTTCCAATTGCGGTTACGAATAGAATAACCAGCTTGCTGTAAAAAGTCACTTGCTGCGTCCTCGCCAAGCTTACCTATTTGCTGCCTTGAATCCTTCTTCGTTGAAATGTTTAGCTTACTTTCCTCTTCATTTCCAAACTGCTCACCATTAATCACTATTCAAATCCCTCGCTTTGCGATCAGAGCGATATACGAAGCTTAATATTTCGGCGACTAATGTATACAGCTCAGCAGGTATTTCCTGATCGATATCCAATTTCGAGAGAACCTCAACAAGCGATGAGTCTTCCTGTACAGGTATGCCATTTTCTATTGCTTTCTCTAATATTAAATCTGCGGTATGCCCTTTGCCCTTTGCGACTATTACCGGGACTACTCTTTCACCGCCGGGCTCGTATTTTAAAGCTACCGCTTTTTTCATACGGCTTTGCTGAGGTTTATTGTAAGTCTCACTGCTCATATTCGGAAATCGACTCCTTTGTAGCGCGTAGACGAAAATTGAGACAAATCAGGCGGCTGCGGAATCTTCGTTGAGCTCGTTGTCTCCATAGGCTGCTCATTCGCTTTTGGCAAAGGTGTTGTCCGTAATGAAGACAGCTGATAACCCGCTTGCTGCAAGCTTTCCGTTATCTCTAATCGCGAGGATTCGGCAAGTGTTGAAATGGCAGGATGGTCATTCCATAAATTCAAGCTCACAATTTTGTCCATTACATGAACATCAACCATCGTATCGCCGAGCGTTTTCATCGACAAATTAAACAATAAGCGGCAATTCGAAGCATCTAACTCCCCCTTACGTCCACGTCTCGTTTGAATATGAACCGATGCAGTTTGACTTCCATCCTCGTTATGTAGCGGAATAAACATTGTCACATGTGTAAGCACAGAGCTATTCCTCTCAGGTGTCAGTAGTAACTGTTGACCTGTTATTTGTTGAACAAGCTGCTGAGCGGTCTCTTTCATTGCTGGCGGAATATCATCTGACGCTACTAAAGACAATAACGCGCTTTTAAGCGATTCATGCTGCTGCATCTGCTTGGATACATCTATAGTCCCACTGCTATCAGCCACAGCCCCTCCAGGAGTGAATACCGCGGATAAAGCACGCTCCGTCAATTGACGCGAGTCCGCTAGTCGGCTCGTTTGCTGATTATCTGCTTGCGTTGTTTCCGTTTTTCCAGCTGCCGCCGCTTGGCCATCTACTAAATCAGCTGTAGGTGCAATACCACTTGACGGTGTTGCTAATCCAGAAGGATTAGCTCGAACACCTAAGGCTGGATCTGTTTGTGAGGCTTGCGATGATTGAGCTCCCGTAGCCTGATTCGTCTGCTGTGTCTGTTGTTGTGGCTGTGAATCCGCAAGGAATGCTTTGGAAAGCTGCAGCTCATAGTCCACACCAAGCCACTTCATCATCTGACCTATCCAGTTTGGTGAGTTTCCTGCAACTCTCGATGCTTGGGGTGCAGCTGTATCGGAAGCATTAACTCCCTCCGGCGCTGTTGCCTGAGCTTGAGCTGTTCCTCCCGCAGCAGCTAACAGAGCAGCCCGCGCGGCTTGCACTGCCGCCTCCGTGCCTCCAGGCAGCGCTGCTGGCACCGCTTGCCCAGCTCCAGAACCAAGCGACGCTTGCATTGCCCCAGCGCTCGCACCACCAACACCACCCGCCGCCGCTCCGCTCACCCGCGACGGAGCACCGGCAGCTGCTGCTGCGCCGCGCAGCAATGCCGCACCCTCCGCGAGCAGCGCTTGTACACGCGCTGCCGCAGGCGGCAACGGCTTTGCCTCACTGCCGCCTTCTGACGCCGCAGAATCGCCGTCAGCGGCGCCAGCAGTTGCCGCGAGCTGCCCCTGCAGCGAATCAAGCAGTTCGTGCGCACTTCGCCCGAACATCACTTGCTGCAGTGCAGCTACAGTCGCGCCCGTCAGCGGCAATCCCCGCTTAAACGCCGCCGCTGACGCCTGCATCCATTGCTCAGCATCGGCGCCAGCTGGCATCGCAGCTGCCGCTAGTTGAAACTGCTGAGCAACCTCGCGATTAAGGATTACGCCTTCTTTTCGCAAATCCTTAACGATCTCAACCGCCCATTTCCTATCAGGCAGAACCAGCTGCTTCGCCCATTCCTTGAAGGTATCCTCCGGCAGCCCTGCAGCCCCCGGCTCAATCGCCTTCAACATAACAATAGCTCCACTAGAATCCGGCTGCACCTGCAAAATAGCTGACTGGCCCGCTTGTAGCGGCACCTCCAGCTTAGCCCGTACCTGTACACCATTAATCTGAACGATAGCTTCATTATTTTCCAGCACCTGCATGACCACGCCACGCACCACTTGCCCCGTTTTCAGCTCCATCGCCCGTGAATCACCGCCAGATGCTTCACCTAGCAAGCTTCTCATCATTTGACTAACATTCATCTATATATTCGCCTCCGTCGCCTCAGCGCCCGTATCCCATGTGTCTACATGTAAGCCTATTGCTTTATAATCCGATCCTACACTTGAATCATTCAAAGCTATAAACCTTATATCGGCTAAACTGAGCCTTCCCTTGAGGTTCCTCCCTAATTAATCTCAGCTCCACAAAAAAAAGCCCCTTAATTGTCCGAGGCAATTAATGCCTTACACAATCAAAGAGCGTCAAATGCCTACTCCTAATAAAAATAAACCTTTTAAATCATTTAAATCAATTGCAACTGCTCGGCCGTAAACAAATTACCCAAAAATGTTTTCCGGTGCAGAGGGCTTGGCCCTTTTGCTAACAACTGCTCCCGGTGCAGCTTAGTAGCGTACCCTTTGTGTATAGCAATGCCATAGTCCGGGTACTGCTGCTCCCACTCATTAGCGCAAAGTCGATCTCGAGTCACCTTGGCCACAATCGATGCGGCCGCAATGGACTGGCTCGTGGCATCCCCTTTAATGATCGAAAGCTGAGGCTGCGGCACATCTACCTTTTCTGCATCAACCAGCAAATAATCAGCCTTAACTTGTAAATCTTCTACAGCAAGCTTCATAGCGAGTCTTGCTGCTTGCTTGATATTTATACGATCAACCGTCGCCGCATCAACACGGGCTACTGACCAAGCCAAGCACTGTTCCAAAATAATATCATACAGCTGATCACGCTTTTTCTCGGACAGCTTTTTCGAATCATTTACACCTTCGATCACAACATGTGGAGGCATAACGACGGCCCCGGCTACAACATCACCGAACAAGCACCCTCGCCCAACCTCATCGACACCTGCAATCGCCGTAAAACCTTCAGTCCATAACGACTGTTCATACTGCAGCACGTTACGTTCCCCCGATCTATAAATCCATTCCTATTCCTTATCCGACTATATAAGGAGGTGCTTCCAACGTAATGCGTCCGAGCTTGCCCGAACGAAGATCACGCAAAATAATACCTGACGTTTTCTCCAAATCGACTCGTCCACCACTGATCAAGCAGCCTCTGCGACGTCCAATTTCTTCCATCACACGTACGATTTCTTCATTGTCGTCCAAAGACTTTGGTGGTGTATCAAGCTCATAACGTTCCTTAATCGTCGGCCAATAACGTTCAACCAGCTCGCGCATCGCGAAAAAAGCAATATCATCCACATTTAAAATCTGCTCTCTGATTGCTCCAGTCATAGCAAGACGGAAGCCAACAAGCGCATCTTCAAACTTCGGCCACAAAATACCTGGAGTATCTAGCAGTTCCATTTCGCTGCCTATTTTAATCCATTGCTGTCCTTTCGTAACACCTGGCCGGTCACCAGTTAAAGCAATGTTACGTCCAGCCAGCCTGTTAATTAGAGTAGATTTCCCAACGTTAGGAATACCGACAATAATGCCACGCATAGCACGCGGATTGATTCCTTTTGAAATTTGACGAGATATTTTCTCATGCAAAATTTCTTTAGATTTTACTGTAATATCGCCAACTCTAGTTCCTGTATTTGAATCAAGAGCTATGCACTCATGTCCTTCATTGCGGAAATAAGCGATCCATTGCTCCGTAGTCTTTGAGTCAGCCAAATCAGATTTATTCAATACAATTAGACGTGGTTTTCCACTCAAAATCTCTTCGATCATCGGATTACGGCTCGAAAGTGGAACCCGAGCATCCAATAATTCAATGGCGATGTCTATAAGCTTCAATTTTTCTTGTATTTCTCGTCTTGCCCTAGTCATATGACCCGGGAACCATTGAATGGTCATTACATCACCTCATTTACTTCCAATGCTTAATAAACTCTAGTTTGTTCAATGGCCAAAAAATAATGTCAGCTCGTCCAACTAATTCTTCATCCTTAACAAAACCAATATAACGGCTATCAGAGCTGTCACTACGATTATCTCCAAGTGCAAAAATCGTACCTTCCGGCACTGTCATTTCCGGAACAGCATCATTAGGGAAGTTATATTGAGAACCCACACCGTTGTATAGTTCACCTTTGGCATGTGCTTCTTCAATGGCTTCCTTTATATAAGGCTCATCGATTTTCTGATCGTTGATAAATAGATCGTCACCCTCGATTCTGATCTTATCACCCGGCAAGCCAATAACCCGCTTAATGAACTTTCTGTCCTGCTCCGGCACATCGAACACAACGACCTCACCGAATTTCGGCTCACGGATGTTATATAAAATTTTGTTAACAATGAGTCTTTCGCCATTTTCAAAATTCGGCTGCATCGATCTTCCGTCCACAATAAACGGGGAAAATAAAAACGTGCGAATGAGAAAAACGAGTACAACCGCAATAACTAATGCTTTAACCCATTCTACGGTTTCTTTGTACGCTCCGCCCTGTTTTCTAGATCCAGACGAACGGGATAAAGTTCCTTCCGAAATGGGTTGCTGGTTGTCCACATTCGCTTGTGTATGCTTCGTTTCATTGCCATTATCAGTGGTTGGATCGTCATTCCGCTGTTGTGAATCCACTCTGCTCGCCTCTTCCCAATTGCTGTAATATGTAAGACAATCAAGCGCAGATAACCCTTAGCTCTAAGATAAGCCGGTACATATGGTTGAAATCATACCGTTTATCTCTTCCAAGCGTAAACGGCTTCACCGTCCCTCGCGGCTTATGCGTTCGTTTCATGGATATATAAGCGTGTTTATAAGTGAAAACTTATAAGTTCTTATATATTAAGAAATACGAAAAGGAGCTTGTTTGCGCAAGCCCCTCTTGTAATCTGATCTTAACGAATTTCTTTAATTCTTGCTGCTTTACCGCGAAGTTCGCGAAGGTAGTACAATTTCGCACGACGAACTTTACCACGACGAGCAACTTCTAGTTTCTCGATCTTAGGCGAGTTAAGAGGATAAGTTCTTTCCACTCCAACACCGTAAGAAATTTTACGTACTGTAAATGTTTCGCTGATTCCGCCGCCGTGACGTTTAATTACAACGCCTTCGAACAATTGGATCCGCTCACGAGTTCCCTCGATAACTTTTACGTGAACTTTAAGCGTGTCACCAGGACGAAAGTTCGGTAGATCTGTGCGCAGGTTTTCTTGCGCGATTGTTTGCAAAAGATTCATTGGATTCACTCCTTCCACCATAGACGTTCTTATAGCTCACCGAATTCCAGTGAATTGGTTCATCGCTAATAGCGGACCGCCCGATTAATACGAACAACACTAGAAATTTTACCACACTGGGCGCTACAATACAATACGTTTGTTCAAATGTCTTTTGCTGTATACTTAAAAAGCATACATGGACAAGAAAGGTTGTGAATCTTTGTGTAAATGGAAACAAATCATACGAATTACGCAATTTGTGAAGAAAAGCTGTTATTCTATGATTATCCTTGTTCTCTCTCTTTCTACAATTGCTCCCATTCATGCCTCTGCTCAGCCTTTAACTTTTACTGACACAACAGGACATTGGGCACAATCATACATAGCTTGGGCCGTCGAAGAACATCTAACGGAAGGCTATAGCGACGGATCATTCCAACCTAATCGCCTTATTAATGAAGCAGAGTTTTTAGCAATGCTGCTGCGAGTTTATAACTTAGTACCTCCCACTTCTTCAGACGAGGATGCATGGTACAAAAATTATTACCTTTTTGCAAATAAGCTAAACTGGCCATTAACTTACGTTAATGATGCAAAATCGTTTCGACGTGGACAAGCCGCCTTGCTTATGGCTTCTGCAGCAAACGGACGAACATTCACAGAGAAAAGCGCCATTCAATGGCTGCTTGATGAGCATATTTCCAATGGCCGTTCCTCAGCCACCGTAAATGGATTTGTACCAAACGGCAAACTTACGCGCGCCGAAGCACTAACTTTTTTTTATAATCTCAAGCTTCATTCACAATCGCTATCTTCCATTAAATTAGCTCAAACCAACACGGCATTAGCTCATATCGCTATGAATGATTCAGTTCAAAAGGTAGAGCTGCTGCTTGGCAAACCTTCACGGATCGATCCCAGTGAGCAAGTCTTCTCATGGTATGTATATAACAAAAACTATAGCGAGCTCATGATGTTTGGCATTCTAAATGACCGAGTGGTAGCACTCTTCTCCAACGAAGATAGCAACTGGAAAATGATAAATGGCGTCTATATAGGTCAGACACTTTCTGATGCTATGAAGCTGGTAGACCCACTCCGCAAATCGAAGCAACAGGATGACTACTACACATATATAACTGAAAATGTGAAGACTACATTATTTCTAGACAATCATGACAGCAGTAAAATTATTGGCATACTCCAAATGAATCAAACTAGTCTCCAAAATATGCCGACAACATATACAAGCAAGCAGCAATTGCCCTTTGAACAGCAATTATTCGATTTAACAAACGCCGAGCGCGCTCAACGTAATATTCCCTTATTAAAATGGGACAAGCTCGCAGCCGCATCCGCCCGCGCACACAGTTCAGATATGCGGTCTAACAACTATTTTAGCCATCAAAATACCGATGGGTTGTCTCCCTTCGACCGTATGAAGGCCAAAGGAATTAAGTACACAATGTCAGCCGAAAACATAGCAGCTGGTTACGTGAATAGCATCTATGCTCACTACGGCTGGATGGACTCCGATGATGGGCATCGTGAAGCGTTACTCAATAGCAAGCTGGAAAGAATCGGAACTGGCGTAGCTTTTGGCGGTGATTATAAAATCTATTATACCCAAAACTTTTACTCGCCATAACCTTAATGGTTTTACCTTTACCACTTACTTTTTACCACAAAAAAGCTGCAGGCGACGTTTTATCGCTTACAGCTTCTCTTTACTTCAAGAGTATGAGCTCACTTTGTTGCCTCGCTAGCCTTCTGCTCGCTCTGTTTGCGCGCCATGCCAGCCAGCCACTTCCGTTCCTTATCTGTCAGCTCCGCGTGCTTAAGCATGTCAGGACGCCTCTGTAGCGTCCGCAGCAAGGATTGCTCACGGCGCCATACCTCAATATTCGCATGATGACCGGATATGAGCACATCAGGCACTTCCCAACCGCGAAATTCCGCTGGACGCGTATAATGCGGATGCTCCAAGAGCCCCGTACTGTAAGAATCCGTTACTGCTGACGTTTCGTTTCCAAGTACGCCAGGCAACAGCCTAACCACACTATCAATGACAGTCATAGCAGGTATCTCTCCACCAGTAAGCACATAATCGCCGATTGACAGCTCGTCCGTTACTAGATGCTCGCGAATCCGTTCATCATAACCTTCGTAATGACCACAGATAAGCACGAGATGCTGCTCCTTAGCAAGCTCCTCCGCCTTCTGCTGAGTGAACGGAGCTCCTTGCGGACACATCAATATAACGCGGGGTTGTGTCTCTGCTTCTGACATCAACTGATCAACTGCTGCAAATACCGGTTCTGCCTTTAACACCATTCCGCCGCCGCCACCGTAGGGGTAGTCATCGACTGTATTATGCTTGTTATTCGAATACGCACGGAAATTGATAGCCTGCAAGTCTACAATTCCTTTTTCCTTCGCTTTTCCGAGAATACTCGCTCCAAACACACCGTCGAACATTTCTGGAAACAGCGTCAGCACATCTATTTTCATCGATTAGATCAATCCTTCCATCAAACGCACCGTAACGGTTTTCTCATTAATGTTCACATTAATTAAGACTTCATCAATTACGGGCAGCAACAGCTGTTTGCCTGCGCTTTTTGGACGATCAACAACCCATACATCGTTAGCGCCTGGACTAAGAATTTCAGATATCACGCCTAGCTCTTCGCCTTCCTCAGTCACCACACGGCAGCCAATAATTTCATGATAATAATATTCGCCATCATCTAGAGGGGCCATTTCCGCTTCTGACACTTTAAGTACCCAGCCTTTGTATTTCTCGACCACATTAATATCATTAAAACCTTCTATTTTAAGTATATATACATTTTTGTGAGCACGAGAGCTAATAATTTTAATTTCCATTGATGTGCCATTTTCTTCATTTAACATAAGGAGTTTCTTACCTGAAGCAAACCTTACCTCAGCGAAATCCGTTTGCGAAAGTATTTTAAGCTCTCCCTTGATACCGTGCGTATTAACGACTTTCCCGACCGTAAACCATTTTCCGTTCATTGCAACCAGCCCTTCGTATGTGTATATCCGTATTATACCCGCAAAATCAGCTTCGTTCCACGTTAGAGAACGAAGCCGATTTACAAGCGTAAATGGATGTTCCCGTCTTCTACGGAAAAAGCGTTCGTTTTGCCACAGTATGTAAGTACATTTATAATGTGTAAACTTTTAAAATCCTATATATCAAGAAAAGAGTTAGGATATATATCCTAACTCTTTTCTCGTTGCACGTATCACGACATAATATCGACGATAACGCGCTTTTGCGATTTAACGGAAGCAGAAGTCACAACCGTTCGCATCGCTTTCGCAATGCGTCCCTGTTTACCGATGATTTTACCGATATCCTCGGGGTGAACCGAAAGCTCGTATATCGTGCCTCGGTCATCATCCTTTACATTAATTTGCACTTGATCGGGATGATCGACCAAAGCCTTCGCTATGACAAGAATCAATTCTTTCATCTCAAGGCCCTCCGCTGTTCAACAGTTATTTCTGTTGCTTAAGCTCATGGAACTTCTTCATTACACCAGCTTTTGAAAGCAAGTCACGAACGGTATCAGAAGCTTGTGCTCCTGTTTGCAACCATTTCAACGCTTTCTCTTCGTCAATCTTAACTTGAGCCGGTTGTGCAACCGGGTTATAAGTACCGATTTCTTCGATAAAACGTCCGTCACGTGGTGAACGGGAGTCCGATACAACTACACGGTAGAAAGGAGCTTTGTGAGCACCAATTCTTTTCAAACGAATACGTACTGCCATGAAAATTCACCTCCTTCAAAGAGTAAACAGCTATTAAAACGGGAATTTCATATTTTTTCCGAGCATACCTTTAAGGCCCTTCTTGCCGCCTTTTGGTCCTTTCGGCCCCATCATCGATGAAAATTGCTTCATCATTTTCTTCATATCGTCGAACTGCTTGATCAGTCTATTGACCTCAACAATCGTTGTACCGCTTCCGGCTGCAACGCGTTTGCGACGACTGTGATTAAGAAGCTCAGGCTTTTCCTTCTCGGCTTTCGTCATGGAACGAACGATCGCTTCAATGCGTCCAATTTGCTTCTCATCAACTTTCATATCCTTCAAGCCCTTCATCTTGTTCATGCCGGGCAGCATATCCATAATCTGATCAAGTGGACCGAGCTTTTTAACCTGCTCCATTTGGTCAAGAAAGTCATCAAATGTAAATTCTGCAGTACGCATCTTACGTTCCATCTCAGCCGCTTTATCTGCATCAATGTTCGACTGCGCCTTCTCAATAAGTGAAAGCATGTCGCCCATTCCGAGAATTCGAGATGCCATACGCTCTGGATGGAAAGCCTCCAAGGAGTCAATTTTCTCACCCATAGCTGCGAACTTAATCGGACAGCCGGTTACTGCTTTAACCGAAAGCGCCGCGCCACCGCGGGTATCGCCGTCGAGTTTGGTCAGTACAACACCTGTAAGCTCAAGCTGCTCATGGAAACTCTGTGCAACGTTGACCGCATCTTGTCCCGTCATTGCATCGACTACAAGCAATACTTCATCAGGGTTAGTCAGCTTATGAATTTGCTTAAGCTCTTCCATCAGCTCTTCATCGATATGTAGACGACCAGCTGTATCGATGATGACGTAATCGTTACCGTTGTCCTTAGCATGCTGGACTCCAGCTCGCGCAATCTCAACTGGTGAAGTTTTATCACCTAATGAGAATACTGGTGCATTGATTTGCTCACCAAGTACTTGCAACTGCTTGATTGCAGCCGGGCGATAGATATCACATGCAATTAGCAGCGGTTTGTGATTACCCTTTTGAAGAAGCTTTGCCAACTTACCGGAAGTCGTGGTCTTACCAGCACCTTGCAAACCAGCCATCATGATTACGGTTGGCGGCTTGTTTGCCTTGGCTAGTTTACTCTGTGTACCGCCCATGAGCTCGGTAAGCTCTTTGTTTACGATATCGATGACGACCATGCCAGGCGTAAAGCTCTTCGTTACTTCCAGTCCGATTGCTCGTTCCTTCACCTTTGCGATAAAGTCTTTGACGACTTTAAAGTTAACGTCCGCCTCTAGCAGAGCCAGTCGAACCTCACGCATTGCTTCACCAACATCTTCCTCGGACACCTTGCCTTTGCCCTTCAGCTTGCTGAATACATTTTGAAGCCTCGTTGATAAGCTTTCAAATGCTGCCATGTACCGTCACCTCCATTCTAATTATTTATGTCTGCTGCTCTAAATTGTGTAATTACACTCATAAGCGCTTGCTTATCCTGCTCAGCTATTGGAAGCTCATTTACATTGTTTACGAGTTCAGCGGTTAACTGCAACAGCGACTCGTGTCTAACCAGTAAGCTTAGCTTGCTTTCATAGCCTTCAAGCACTTGCTCAGCCCGCTTAATATGTTCATATACAGCTTGACGGCTAATTGTGAATTCAGCAGCAATCTCACCTAGTGAGAAATCATCGTGAAAATATAATTTAAGGAACGTCCGCTGCTTTTCTGTTAACAACGGCTCATAAAAGTCGAACAATAAATTGATCCGGGTTGTCTTAGATAAGGCATCTGGTTCATTAGCTTTCATCCCCATCGCCCCTCCTGCAAATCTGACCTTGTAAGTATTCACCCCGTCAAGGGAAAAGCCTTTACACCTGACAACGTCTTTTATAATACAGGACAATATAGGCCGCTGTCAAGCTTTTCACCTTGTCACCTAAATCAATTTTTTGGTCGAGCCCAAAAAGCCGCTGTAGTTCGCCTATTATGTGGACGATTCCGTCTCTTCTTTTTCTTCTTCTCGCTGAATTAATCCAGCGAATAGCGCATGTATGAATTGCTCAGAATCGAATTGCTGCAGGTCGCCCATCTTTTCGCCGAGACCAACCAGCTTAACAGGTAAACTCAATTCATTTCGAATCGCAATAACAATACCGCCCTTTGCTGTGCCATCCAGCTTAGTCAGCACAAGACCCGTAACGCCGCTTTTCTCACCGAACAGTTTCGCTTGGCTAAGCGCATTTTGACCCGTCGTTGCATCAAGGACAAGCAATACTTCATGAGGTGCGTCCGGAAGTTCACGTTGAATAACACGAAAAATTTTGTTCAATTCTTCCATCAGATTGGATTTGTTTTGTAGTCTTCCAGCCGTATCGCAAAGAAGCACATCAACGCCACGTTGCTTTGCAGCTTGTACGGCATCAAACATTACTGCCGCTGGATCAGAGCCTGACTGCTGCTTGATCACATCCACACCTACACGCTCGCCCCATACCTCGAGCTGCTCGATCGCACCTGCACGGAACGTATCGCCTGCCGCCATTAGTACGCTTTTACCCTCGCTTTTAAACTTATGGGCAAGCTTACCAATCGTTGTCGTTTTACCAACACCATTAACGCCAACAAACAAAATAACTGTTATTCCGCTTGAAGCCATCCGTAGACCGGAGTGATCATCACCCTTCATCAGCTGAATAAGCTTCTCCGATAGAACAGGCTGCAGGTCAGCTGCATCCTCGATCTTACGCTTTTTCACCTCTACACGCAGCTCATCGATCAGTTGCATAACTGTATTTACACCAACATCCGCGCCTATCAGTATTTCTTCAAGCTCTTCGTAAAACTGCTCGTCGATTTTTTTGCGGCGCGTAATAAGCTCTTCTACTTTCTCTACAAACGCAGTCCGTGTCTTCGATAAGCCTTCTTTGAAAATATTCGTCACCGCTTCTGTCTTTGTAGCGATGCTTTCCTTCAGTCTTTTAAAAAAACTCATCGTTCCAACTCCTCCATCCTCACATTAACAGCTCTTTCTCTATTTAAGCAGATAACGAATCTTCTTCCTCTAATCGGACGGATACCAGCTTGGATACGCCGCCTTCTTCCATCGTAACCCCATAGAGTACATCAGCCTCTTCCATCGTGCCTTTGCGATGCGTCACGACGATAAATTGCGTAAGCTCTGAGAACTCTCGCAAATATTGTGCAAAACGAGAGACGTTGGCTTCATCCAGAGCCGCCTCAACCTCATCAAGCACACAGAACGGAACCGGCTTCACCTGCAAAATTGCAAAAAGCAGCGCTATTGCCGTTAGAGCACGCTCTCCGCCCGACAGCAGCTGTAGATTTTGCAGCTTCTTGCCCGGCGGCTGCGCTACAATATCGATTCCCGTATCAAGCACTCGATCTGGCTCCACTAGTACAAGATCTGCACGGCCGCCTCCGAAAAGCTTGGCGAATACGATACTAAAATGACCGCGTATCGCTTCGAACGTTGTTTTGAAGCGCTTGGACATCTCATCGTCCATTTCACGAATAACCTGGTATAGTGTCGTTTTTGCCTCGACGAGATCGTCCTTCTGAGCTGATAAAAATTCGAATCGTTCTTTAACACGATCATATTCATCGATAGCGCCTAAATTGACATCGCCAAGTGCGGTAATTTTACGTTTCAAGTCGCGAACATCATTCTGAGTCCCGAGTACATCCTCTGGAATCGGATAGTTCTCCTTCGCCAGCTCGAAGCTGAGTTCATATTCTTCACTTAGCTTGCGAAGCATATTATCGAGCTCCACATCAAACCTATTCGCAGCGATTTCAGTCTGTCGCATTTGCTCCTCAACTAATCTAAGCTGAGCTCGTTGCTCCTTTGTCTCGCTCTCGCCCTGATCCAGCTCTAGAACGCGCTGCGCTCTCGCTGCACGCTTCAGGTCCGTCTGCTCTGCGCACTCCAGTTTCTTTAACCGCAAGTGATTGAGCTGTTCAATTTGCTTGACCGTCTCTTCATTGTGACGAGTCAATTCTTCTTCTTGCTGTGCTGCCATCGAGCGAAGCCCTGAAATTTCTTGTTTAGCACGTTGAATGTCCGTACGTACGCGGGCTGACTGATCTTCGAATGAGAGCTTCTCTTGATCTGTCTTCGCAGCAGCAATTTTTATATCCGTCAGTTGAACCTGCAGCTCTTCCTTCGCAGATTCACTTGCTTTGCGCCGATTCTCTGCAAGACGGATGGCTTCTTGCAGTCTCGCTTCATCCAATACAAGCTGTGCTAGCCGAACCTCGGCTGCACTTGCTGCCGCCTGCACATCCTTCTGCTCGGATTGATGCGTGTTCCGATCAGCGGAGTACAACTGACGCTGCTCATCCAAATGCTTCGCCTCATTATGCAATTGTTGAAGCTCCGCACGAATTTGCTGCTCCTCGATACGGCTTTGCTCGCCTTTCGATCTCAGCTCTTCAATATTATGCGTACGAATCGATTGCTCTTTCCGTAAATCACTGAGCTTGTCACGCAGCTGTTCGACCATTTTGCGCGCATCAGCAATTTCGGTATCAAGCGCATCGATCTGACGTTGACGTCCTAGTAAGCTCGCGCCCTTCTTCTGCAAGCTTCCTCCCGTCATCGATCCACCAGCATTAACTACATCGCCTTCTAGTGTAACTACGCGATATCTATACTGACACTTTGAAGCTATTCGGTTCGCTTGTTCCAGAGTTTCGGCAAGCAGCACATTCCCAAGCAGACTGTTCACTATAGCCTGATAGCGAGAATCGCAGCCGACCAGATCTGCCGCCACGCCAACAAATCCTTCAACGGCTTCAGCAGTGCGCTTATCATGCTCAGGTACTTGTCTGCTGCGAATAACATCTAGCGGTAAAAAAGTAGCTCGACCAAGTTGGCGCTGCTTCAAAAATCCAATTGCCGTTCGAGCAGACTTCTCATCTTCCATTACGATATGCTGCAATGCTCCGCCTAACGCCGTTTCAACTGCCATTTCAATACGTTCCGGAACTCGAATAAGCTCAGCTACCGCACCATGAACGCCGCTTATGCCGCCATTTCCACGCCTAGACGCCTTTAATACTTCCTTAACCCCCTGCATGAAGCCATCAAGCGCATCCTGCATTTCCTTCATCGTGTCACGTCTTGATATGTGGCTGTCGAGCTTTTGCTCCCACTTGCGTATGGCCATAGTTACTTCATCAAGGCCTTGCGAAATCGTTCTCGTTAGTTCTGACTCCGTTAATGTGCGATTTCTCGCTTCTTCAAGACGAGCCAATGTTGCTTCAAGCGCTAGCGCTAGCTCGGAGCGTCTATTATCTAGACGTGTCTGCTGCTCCAACCATTTTGTTTCATCCTCGCTAATCCGTTCCATACGCCGCTGTAGGGTTTCCTGTTGCTGAGAAGCGTATCTAATCTCATTGCGGTGCTGGGCCATCGAGCTCAGCACTTCAAGCAGCTCACCCTTTAATGTCTCTTCCGCATCAACGACCGTTCCGCCTGCTACCCCAAGCAAATTCGATTCCTCTTCAGCAAGCTTAGATCGCAAATCAGCCAGCTGCAGTTCAAGTGCAGCCGCGCGGCTGCGGAACTCAGCTTCTTCTTTTGTAAGCATACTAATACGAGCATCCTGCGCGGCAATCGATTCTTCTAGCTGCTTCTTGTTCTGATCGAGATTACGCTTACGCTCTTTGAGTACTTCTCCATAGCCTTCACTTTTCTCAAAGTCCTCACTAATTTGAAGCATAGATTCATGCAACTGATCCAGCGCAAGCTCAAGCTCTCGAAGCTGCATACGATCCTTCTCCAAATGAGCATCATGCTTGCTGACGACACTTGATAGCTGGAGCTGCTCTTTCTGCAAACGCTCTAGCTTGGCATTTGCCTCCGACCATGTGCTGTGAACCTGTTCAATGTTATGTACATACATCGAAATCTCTTTTGTTTTCAGTTGTCCTTTGAGTTCTTTAAAGTAAATAGCCTTCTCGGATTGCTTACGCAGAGGCTCAACCTGATCCTCAAGCTCCGACACCAAATCGTGAATCCGCAGCAGGTTTTGCTCTGTTTCATCCATCTTTCTTTGAGCTTCACGTTTACGTGACTTAAATTTAACAATTCCTGACGCTTCCTCAAAAATACCGCGCCGGTCCTCCGAGCGCGTACTTAAAATTTCTTCGATCCGACCTTGTCCGATTATGGAATATGCCTCTTTGCCTATTCCCGTATCCATGAACAGCTCGGTTATATCTTTCAGTCTACATGGCTGTTTATTAATTAAATACTCACTATCTCCGCTTCGGTGCACACGGCGAGTTACCGTCACCTCATTATATTCAAGCGGCAAGGCGCCGTCAGAATTATCGAGCGTTAAAGAAACCTCACTATAATTTACCGCTTTCCGAGAGTCACTCCCGGCGAAAATAATATCTTCCATCTTGCCGCCGCGCAAACTCTTGGCGCTTTGCTCACCCAGAACCCAGCGGATGCCGTCAGAAATGTTACTTTTACCGCTGCCATTTGGCCCGACCACCGCAGTGATCCCGGTTACAAATTCCATTTCCGTTTTGTCGGCGAAAGATTTAAAGCCTGATAATTCAATCCGTTTCAGAAACATGACTTGGTTTTCACCTCACCCCTCATTGTACCACAACTCACAAGCTCTGATAACCAGTTTGATCCCTCAATTCGACAAAAAAGAGAGCGATCTTTAGGTCTATTGGACCTCCAGAAACACTCTCTCTTATGGTCAAACCGGTTCCTGCGACAACGTCAGCCATGCCTCAGCAGCTGCACGTTGCTCCGCTTCCTTCTTCGTCCTCCCAGCACCAACGCCGAAGCGCTCTTCACCGAGATATACTTCAACGACGAACTCGCGATCATGTGCAGGTCCACGTTCTTCAATAATACGATACTCAACCATGCCGAGACCATGATGCTGCGACCGTTCTTGCAGCCTGGACTTCGAATCCTTTACCAATAAGCCATAATCATTAGATTCGACAAATGGGAACATATGCTCACCGAGGAAAGCTCTTGTCCGTTCAATGCCTGCGTCCAAGAAAATGGCTCCGACAAATGATTCGAACAAATCCGCGAGTAAAGCTTGACGTTGTCTTCCGCCTAGCTGCTCCTCACCGCGTCCGAGAAGTACATGTGATCCAAGATCCAGCCGTTCAGCAAATTGCGCTAGTGAAGGCTCACAGACAATAGATGCACGCATCCTTGTAAGCTCACCCTCTGGCCTTGTTGGGTATACAGAGAACAAATATTCAGACACTAACAGCTGTAGCACTGCATCTCCTAGAAATTCCAAGCGCTCATTATCTTGGGCTGAACCACGTTTGTGTTCATTTACATAGGAAGTATGAGTGAAAGCTTGCTTCAGCAGCTTTGTCTTTTTGAAACTGAGCTGCAGACGTTGCTGCAGCTCATGAAAGGGGTCATGCTTCATATACTTTCATCACGATCGTCGCGTTATGACCGCCAAAACCAAACGAATTGGACATCGCAACTTGTACGTTCGCTTTACGAGGTTTATTAGGTACATAATCCAAATCGCATTCTGGGTCTGGATTGTCTAAATTAATAGTCGGAGCGATAATACCGTTTTTGAGCGTTAACCCGATAATAACCGCTTCTACACCGCCCGCTGCGCCTAACAAATGCCCAGTCATCGACTTTGTCGAGCTTACCGCAACTTTATAAGCGTGGTCTCCGAGCGCTTTCTTAATGGCAGATGTTTCTGATCTGTCACCAACTGGCGTTGAAGTACCATGTGCATTGATGTAATCGATATCCGTTGGCTCTAGGCCTGCATCCTTGATCGCCTTCGTCATACAACGAGCAGCGCCATCAGGATCTGGTTCGGTCATATGATGAGCATCACCACTCATACCATATCCAATGACTTCCGCATAAATCTTAGCTCCGCGCGCTTGAGCGTGCTCCAGTGATTCAAGCACTAGTACGCCAGCACCTTCACCCATAATGAAACCGTCACGACCGATGTCAAAAGGACGACTTGCTTTCTCAGGCTCATCGTTGCGTACGGACATCGCCCGCATGGAACAGAATCCAGCCATGCCTGTCGGCCTAATTGTTGCTTCTGCTCCGCCGCATATCATCACATCAGCTTCGCCGCGTTGAATCAATTTGAACGAATCACCGATGGAGTGAGTTCCAGTCGCACAAGCGGTAACCGCCGTACTATTAGGACCCTTCGCACCAGTAAGGATAGACACTTGACCAGAAGCCATATTCGCGATCATCATTGGAATAAAAAAAGGACTTACGCGTTTGGGGCCCTTCTCAAGCAGGATATTATGCTGATCCTCCCACGTGCCAAGACCGCCAATACCCGAACCGATCATAACACCGACGCGTTCAGCATCAGCATTTTCACCGATTTGCAAAGCTGCATCTTTAACCGCAATCTGGCTTGCAACTGCTGCAAATTGTACGAAACGATCCATTCTGCGAGCTTCTTTTCTATCCAGGTTGTAATCTTCAGGGTTGAAATTTTTGATCTCTGCAGCAATTCGTGTTGGATATTCTGAGAAATCGAATGCCTCGGCTACGGAGACTCCAGACTTCCCATCCAACAAATTATTCCAAAACTGCTCCAACTCGGAGCCCAATGATGTCATAACTCCCATGCCGGTAACGACAACTCTTTGTTTCATTCCATTCACCTCTAATACAGCAATGTAGATGACCATACCGCATCATCTTTTATTTATATAAAAGCACTTTCGCTTAAGCTCCACCCAAATTTTTGAAAACGATCGACATGGAGAGAAGTCCCGTTTATAAAAAACGGGACTTGTCCTTCCTTACGTATGAGATTGTATGTATTTAACAACTTCTCCCACAGTGGTGATAGTCTCTGCATCTTCATCAGAGATTTCCATATCAAACTCGTCTTCTAGCTCCATGACCAATTCAACGACATCAAGAGAGTCAGCGCCGAGGTCATCTTTAAATGAAGCTTCAATTGTAACTTCCGCTTCGTCAACGCCTAGTCGGTCGATGACGATACGCTTTACGCGATCTACTACTTCGGACATCCGGTTCACCTCCTCCATGGTATTATACGAGAATTAAAGATAAATTGCCATACGTAACCGTTTAATTCATTGTTGATGAATTAATTTAGTTACATATACATCCCGCCGTCTACATGAATCGTTTGACCGGTCATGTAAGCAGCGGCATCAGATGCGAGAAAACGAACCGCATTCGCGATGTCGCTCGGATCACCGAGGCGGGCAAGCGGAATTTGACCAGACAATGCTTCACGCATGTCTTCCGGAAGTTTCTCCGTCATTTCAGTCTGGATAAATCCTGGGGCAACACAGTTCACGGTAATGCCTCGTGAAGATAGCTCGCGTGCGCTGGCTTTCGTTAATCCGATAACCCCCGCTTTCGCTGCCACATAATTGGCTTGTCCAGGATTACCCAGCACGCCAACTACGGATGAAATGTTAATGATACGGCCTGAACGCTGCTTCATCATCGAACGAGTGACCGCTTTAATGCCATTGAAAACGCCTTTAAGGTTCGTTTCAATAACTTGGTCAAACTCGTCTTCCTTCATACGCATGATAAGATTATCCCTTGTAATGCCGGCATTATTCACTAAAATGTCAATCGCACCGAATTGATCAATGACTTCCTTCACCATTGTCTCAAATTCTATGACTTTTCCGACATTTGCTTGAATAATGATTGCGCGCCTTCCAAGAGCTTCTACGGCTTGCGCCGTTTCGGCCGCTGCCTCCTTGCTGCCTGAATAATTAATGGCAACATCAGCACCTGCCTCGGCCAAAGCAATTGCAATCGCTCTTCCAATACCCCGTGAGGCTCCGGTTACGAGCGCTTTCTTTCCTTCCAAGCTGGCGAACATGATATCCCCTCCAAAATAGGCTAATTCACCTGCAACGATTCCAGCGCAGAAATACTGTTTATGGAAATCACTCGAACGCTTTTGTCGATTTTCTTAATCAACCCTGCGAGTACTGTTCCTGAACCAATTTCCACAAAGGTATCAACACCTTGCTCGATTAAATAGCGAACGCTATCTTCCCATAATACAGGTGAATACACTTGCTCTACAAGTAAGCTGCGAATGTCGCCTGCTGCTATTACTGGACGAGCTGTTACGTTTGCAACTACCGGTATAGCCGCATCTTGCATCGTAACTCCAGCAAGTGTTGCTTCAAGATTTTGAGCAGCAGACTTCATAAGTGATGAGTGGAAAGGTCCGCTAACCTCAAGTGGGATAACACGTTTAGCACCTGACTCTTCTTTCCCGCGTTCAACAACGGCTTGAACACCCGCAGCTGAACCTGAAACAACAATTTGCCCAGGGCAGTTCACGTTTGCAAGCTCAACAACTGAACCTTCAGCTGTAATTACTGCACATAGCGCAGCTAACGTATCGCGCTCTGCGCCAAGTACAGCTGCCATAGCACCTTGTCCGCTCGGAACAGCATGCTCCATAAATTGTCCGCGCGCGCGAACGGTTTGAACCGCATCTTTGAAAGAGATTACTCCTGCTGCAACTAGAGCACTATATTCACCGAGACTGTGACCTGCTACATAATCAGGCTTCAGACCTCGCCCCTCAAGCGCCTGAAGCATCGCAACGCTAACCGTAAGTAGCGCAGGCTGCGTGTTTGCCGTTTGTTTCAGGCTATCATCCGGGCCTTCAAATATGAGGCTGCTCAATGAAAATTGCAAGGCTTCATCCGCCTGATCAAAAATGGCGTGTGAACTCTCAAATGCTTCATATATATCTTTGCCCATGCCTACGACCTGAGCGCCTTGCCCTGGAAAAACAAAAGCCGTTTTGCTCAACGATATTCCCCTCTCCAAAGAGTTTGCGAATGCAAACTCACTTCGTAAGCATATTTGCGAATGCAAACTCACTTCGTAAGCATATTTACGAATGCAAACTTTACTTCGTAAGCATAATCCTAGTTTGCGAATGCAAACTTTTCTTCGTAAGCATAATTGCGAATGCAAATTTTACTACGTAAGCATAATCCTAGTTCGCTTACGCAAACTCACTTCAGAAGTATGCTTACCATACGATCGCTGATGCTCCCCATGTTAGACCGCCGCCAAAGCCAACAAGCATTAGAGTGTCGCCTTTGTTCAAACGTCCTTGCTCAACCGCTTCAGCCAGCGCTACTGGAATAGACGCCGCTGACATATTCCCGTACTTATCCAAGTTAATCATTGCTTTATCTTCCGATAAATTCAATCTATTCAGAGCTGATTGAATAATGCGAATATTGGCTTGATGTGGTACGAGCAAATCAATGTCTTCCTTCGTCATTCCCGCCTTCGCAAGTGCTTCCTCAGCTGCACCGCCCATAATACGGACCGCGAATTTGAATACATCGTTGCCTGCCATATGAATGAAGTGCTGCTTCGTTGAGATACTTTCTGCTGTTGCTGGAACGCGTGACCCGCCTCCAGATACTTTAAGGAGTTCCCCGCCGCTGCCATCTGCACCTAGCACGAACGAGCGGAATCCTCTGCCCTCTTCGACTTGACCAAGTACAACAGCGCCAGCGCCGTCTCCGAATAAAATGCACGTGTTGCGGTCGGTATAATCTGTAATACGCGATAATGTCTCTGCTCCAACGACAAGCACATGTTTATACATGCCGGATGCGATCATGCTTGAACCAGTAGCCAACCCATAAATAAAACCTGAGCAAGCAGCCGATAAATCAAATGCCGCTGCCTTCTTTGCCCCAAGCTTATCCTGTAACAAGCAAGCAGTCGATGGGAAATACATGTCTGGAGTAACCGTAGCAACAATAATGAGATCAATATCATCAGCTGTCAGGCCCGCTGCCTCAATCGCTTTCCTTGATGCTTCATACGCAAGATCAGATGTCGCTTCAGATGAAGATGCAATCCGGCGTTCCTTAATGCCAGTACGCGTAACGATCCATTCATCGTTCGTTTCCACCATTTTTTCTAATTCTAAATTCGTTAGTATATGTTCAGGAACATATTTCCCTGTTCCAATAATTCCTACAGGACGTAAACTCATTTTACTCACTCACTTCCCGTTGATTTCAGCTGCAATGGATTCAATTAATTGACTCTGAATCGCAATACGTGCTTGACGCACCRCATTTTTAACGGCGAGTGCATCGGAAGAGCCGTGACACTTCACGACGAGGCCGTTTAGTCCGAGCAGGGGCGCTCCGCCATGCTCCTTGTAATCCATTTTTTTCTTTAGCATTCGTAACTTCGGCATCATAATTGCTGCAGCTAGCTTCGTCATCATTGATGAACTAAAGGATTCCTTAAGCGAGGAGAAAATAGTTCCCGCAGCGCCTTCGAATGACTTCAACATAATATTACCAGCAAAGCCGTCACAGATGAGGACATCGCAATTACGCGACAAAACGTCCCTAGCTTCAACATTGCCTACAAAATTAATTGGAGCTTGCTGAAGTAATTCATAAGCCGCTTTCGTCATTTCATTTCCCTTTTTCACTTCGGTGCCAACATTGAGCAATCCGACGCGGGGGTTTTTCATTCCATGCACCTTTGCACGATAAATACTGCCCATAATCGCATATTGCAGCAAATGCTCCGGCTTTGCATCCATGTTGGCACCCAAATCGAGCGCAAGAATTCCGATATCATCAATCGTTGGCATCATTGGCGCAAGCGCCGGTCTTTCAATACCGTCCATCCGTCCAACAATTAGTAAACCAGTGGCCATCAAAGCGCCTGTATTACCTGCGGAAAGCATCGCATCCGCTTGTTTTTCGCGAACCAATTGCCCCGCAACAACCATGGATGCGCTTTTTTTACGACGTACTGCCTTAACAGGTTCATCATCAGGACCAATAACCTCATCTGCATGACAAATGGTTACATTAGCCGGTTTTTGCCCCTTCATATGCGCCTCAATAGTGGATGTGTCACCAACAAGCAGCAGTTCTGTATCCGGCCACTGCAGCGCAGCATCTATTGTACCTTGCACAATTAAGTTCGGAGCATGGTCACCGCCCATTGCATCAATAGCGATCCGCATGTTCTTCTCCTCCTCCAGCATCTGTGTCTCTTGCGGAACGGTAAATAACAAAATTGCCCTGAAACACCATTTCATCGCCTACATACGTAAACAGCTCTACCTTTGCTTTGTTGCGTTCTCCCGAAATGGAGCGAACATAAGCTTTAGCAATACATTTCTCACCCAGCTTCACCGGGCGAATAAACCTTATATCTGCTGTAACGGTAAGAGCAATTTCATCATCTATAACAGCAACTGCAAGTGAATTCGCTTGTGCGAACACATGGTGTCCGCGAGCAATCCCAGTCCTCGAGAAGACATGTTCTTCACGAATTTCAAACACTGAGATACCGCTTTTATCTAATTCTAAATCAATAATATCACCTATCACTTCATGTAGAGGCAGTGATCGGACAGAATCATAGGACCGTTCAGCCATCAACTTCAATCRCTCTCTAAGCTCAGGGATGCCAAGCTCCATCCGGTCTAGCCGAATCGTCTGGATGCTTACCTTTAGCAGACGAGTGAGCTCCCGATCGGTAATAAAGGGATTTTCGTCAATGAATCTCGCGAGCTGCTGATGTCGCTGCCGTTTGGGCATTCGTTCGATGTTCGGCACCACCTTCTATATATAGTGACTAATGTATTTTATAAATCATCCTGCGTTATTCGAAACCATCAGTATGATTAGTATGTGTATGTTAGTAGATATTATCACCTGGTACTAATTTAGTATATAAAAAAATACGCCATCGCGCAATAAACCATAAAAAAATAGCACCTCACCACATGATGAAGTGCTATTACTGAAATCAATCCACTATTGTGCAATGATTTCTTTTGTCTTGTAATATCCACAAACTTTGCATACGTGGTGAGCCAATTTCAGCTCTCCGCATTGCTCACATTTCACCATGCCTGGTACTGCAAGTTTGAAATGTGTACGACGTTTATCACGGCGAGTCTTGGATGTTCTACGTTGAGGTACTGCCATATTTCCCACCTCCTTCACAAAATCAATCGGTAAATCGCTTATTCCTTAAATAGATCCTTTAGCGCTTCAAAACGGTAATCAGTCTTCTCCGTTGGGCAGCTGCATTTGTGCTCATTTAAGTTTTCTCCACATGTTTGACAAAGACCTTTACAATCATGGCTGCAAAGCGGGGCAAAAGGAATAAATAACTGAAGCGCTTCTTCCACATAAGGCTTCAAATCCAATCTGTCCGCATTTACTTCAATGAAGTCACTGTCTTCCTCTTCTTCTAAGTCCTCATCACGAACCTCGTCAGACGAAGCACGCTTGAATACTTCTGAGAAGCGAATGACCGTATGCTCCTTAACCGGGTCCAGACAACGCACACAAGCTAATTCTAGATCAGCGGTGAGTTTGCCGTCAACCTCAATGAATCCTTCATGTCCAGTTACCTGAAGCGATACTTGGAGCGGTCCTGTACGATAAACATCTTGGCGTCCTTTAAAAAGGTAACTAACATCTAACTCTTCGTCAACTGTAGTTTTTAACCCTTTGGACATCGTTTCCTGAATATGAAACTCCATTATATCACCCCAAACAAACAAAGTTTATTATATCTATCAGACTACTGTTTTGTCAACATTTTCGCGCTGTTATTCCGTAGTCTGTCACAGCTCGTGATTGAACCGCATCTCTGTGCTATAGTGAAACAACCAACTTATAACAAAGAGAGGACAAGGAAAATGCGCACCGTTGGACTCATCGTCGAATACAACCCGTTTCATAACGGTCATCTTTATCATTTACAACAATCGCGTAAAATAACGGAATCTGACACAGTTGTCGCTGTAATGAGCGGTCATTTCTTACAGAGAGGTGAGCCTGCTCTGCTCGACAAATGGTCGAGAGCGAAGACCGCACTTGAAGGCGGCTGTGATCTTGTAATTGAACTGCCTGTTGCCTATGCAACTCAAGCTGCCGAATGGTTTGCATTCGGTGCTGTCTCCTTACTTGAGGCAACAGGTGTTGTAGACTCATTATGCTTCGGCACAGAAAGCGGCGAGCTTGATCCATTGCTCTATGCCGCAGAGTTAGTCGCTCACGAGCCTCCTGCCTTCAAAGCCCATCTGAAGCAGCTTCTACAGACAGGAATGAGCTACCCCAGCGCATACAGCAGCGCCATATCCATCTATTTAGCGGAACAAGGACATTCTTCTGCATCAAGTTTCCCGTTTGCTTTACCCAATCATACGCTTGCTCTTCACTACTTACTTGCGATGAAGCGTATCGGCAGTGTCATGGAGCCTTTTACAATTGTACGCGAAAAATCACAATACAATCAAGACACCATTTCAGACAGTCAAATTGCAAGCGCAACTGCTATACGCAAGCTGCTGCTAGAGCAGCATACACTCGAGTCCGCTCGTCCCTATATGCCAAATTCTACCTATCGTACGCTAGAAGCGGAATGGTCTGCTAATCGAAGTCCAATAAGCTGGAATCAATACACAAGCCCTTTGCTGCATGCCATTATTACTCGTTCTACAGACGACCTAGCTAGTCTGCATGAAATTACAGAAGGGTTAGAGCACCGCATTCGCAATTCTCTGCCCAAACTCGCCTCCACACAATTTGAAGACTTGCTTGATGCGCTAAAAACAAAACGTTACACACGTACTAAGCTGCAGCGATCATTGCTTTCCATCCTGCTAGGACATAAGAAATCCGATTTCACAGCGGACAAGCTCGCTTCAGGCGTTGAATATATAAG